>JAEEKM010000076.1 GCA_016282455.1 Treponema sp.
GCTAGGTCAACATGTCTATTGTTTTCTTTGATAGAATGTGCTAAAATAAACAATATCAATCCTGAAGAATATCTTTCTTCAATTTTTGAATTAGTCGCAGATACAACTGACTGGACTGATTCAAACTGGTCAGAACTTCTTCCTTGGAACATTAAATTGATCAAAAAATCTAATGTTTCAACGGTCTTAGTAGCCTAAAAGGGCGGGAAATTGACGCTTACAAATACTCGCTTACTCACCGGTTGCTTTGACGCTTAGTAGACAGAATCTTTATTATAAGAAGTTATGTTATGACCTCTTTTTAGCACCCTTTTACATCATTCAAAGACACGCAAAACCTTATAGCGTATGTTCTTTAAGTCTTTTTTTACAGACTTGGAAGCAACTTTGTAAATTAAGTCCTTGTCGTCGGATTTTTCAAAACGGGCGGTGTTTAGGTCAAGTGCCTGGTCAGCGATGTAAACTGCAATGAGTTTTGGAGCGCTGCTGTTTCTGGAGATCCGGAAGACACAGCCAAAGGGATTTTTTTCTTCTGCACGGAAGATGGCAAATTCCATGCTGTAACTGTAAATGTCTTTATAAACTGCAACCTGCGACTTGGAGTCAAATTTTAAAACCTGTTCGCCTCCGTCATCATCTGTGCAGTGAAAGCCGAGGGGGTACATTTTCATCTGCTGGCCAAGGTATTTTTCTTCTTCAGTTGGCTTAAGTAAGTAATAGGCTCCGCCAATCAGAAAAAAGAGACAGACTATTCCGAAGATTTTACCGAGGTTTTTTAAGAGATTTATCAATAGCATAATTTTTACTCGTTCCTATTGTAGCAGAAATCCGGTAATCCAGAGAAGCCCCTTAAGCCGTTCTTTAATTTGTCCTGTATCATGTCGGTTAATGCTTCAAGGTTGATAGGATCTTCACTCTTTACAAAATAACATCTGCTCATAGTAGTCTCCCCTTCTGGTTTGGTTCAATCTTTAGTTATTGATACTATGGGATTGGGGATTTGTCATTAAAGTGAGAGTTGAAAAATATATGCGGGGGGTGTTAACGGTGGTTTCGAGAGCCTCAACCACCGTAAAGTATCTATACTCAACCACCGTAAAGTATCTATACTTAACCACCGTTAAAGTATAGGTGCTTAACTACCGTATTGGGTATAAGTGTTACTGTTTTGCCGTAAAGTAGCCGGGGTTATCTGAGCCGCCGTCTATGCGGGCATATTCTTTTTGAATATGGTTTTCATCATATACGGTTCCGGCTCCTCCTTTGAGGCTGCTGCAGTTTTTGAACATATCATTATAACTGCCATAACCTGTAACAAAACTATCTGAAACAATAACTGTTGTAAGGGAAGAACAGTCGAAGAACATTTCTTTCATGGTTAAAACATTACAAGTGTCAAAACTGCTCAGGTCCAGGGTTTTAAGGGCACTGCAGGTTTTAAACATGGCATCCATGGCATTAAGACTGCCGGTATTAAAACTGGTCACGTTCAGGTCTGTAAGGGAAGTGCATCCTTCAAACATTGAGCCCATCATAGTAACCTTGCCGGTATTAAAGCTGCCTAGATTAAGGCTTGTGAGTAAAGGACAATCGAAGAACATTCTGCCCATATTAGTAACATTACTGGTGTTAAAGCTGCTTAAGTCCAGGCTTTTAAGAGCATGACAGGAATCAAACATTCTGCTCATGTTTGTAACACTTCCAGTGTTAAAGTTGTCCAGCTTCAGGTTTGTAAGGGCATAACAGTCTAGGAACATGTTATTCATCTCAGTAACACTGCTGTTGTCGAAGTTGCTCAAGTTCAGGCTTTCAAGGGCATAACAGGATTCAAACATACCAGCCATAGTAGTAACCCTGCTTGTATTAAAACCGCTTAAGTCCAGTTCTGTAAGGCTGGAACATCCTTCGAACATATAAAGCATGCTTGTAACATTACTGGTGTCAAAACGGCTCACGTCAAGGCTGGTAAGGTCATAGCATCCTTCAAACATGCGGGTCATATCCGTAACACTGGCGGTGTTAAAGTTACTTAAATCCAGCTCCTTCAGATTAAAACAGTTTCCGAACATATCGGTCATGACCGTAACGCTGCTTGTGTTAAAGTCAACTGTTTCGACTGAAATTAAGTCCTTCATATCGTAAAAAAGAGAGTTTGAATTATCCGATGTTCTGAGGCTCATTTTTTTACCAGGCTCAATATAATAATAAAGTGTCTCTTTTTCTTCATCATACCACAAGGGAATTGAGTTTACTGCGGCATCAATATAGTATTCTGCAGAATCGGGTTTTTCCTCTGACTTTGCAAAGTATTTAATTTTTTTTGGGGATTCCTCTGACTCAGATTCACACAGTTCTTCAAAAATATCTCTGATGTCAGAGCAGTCTAATAATATTATACTCTTAACCCATTTGGCATAAAGACTAATATCAGAATTAAGGGCTGTGTTAAAATTAAAGGGAGTATCAGAAAGGGTTATGCCCCCATCTTCGGAAGTATACCAGTTTTCAAAACTCCAGGTCTCTTCTCCACTACCCTCTTTTGTTGGGTTTGCAGGTTTTGTTATTTTCTTTCCGTCTGCAACTTTCATGGAAGTAACAGGACTTCCGCCATTTGAGTTAAAACTCACTTCATGAAGGGCAAGTACTGTCCATTTTGCATAGAGAACTATATCAGAAGTAATTGCAGTTTCAAAATCAAAAGGAGTTGCAGAAAGTGTTTTGCCATTATCTGCTGAGGTATACCAGTTTTCAAAAGTGTATGCTTCGTTTTCACCATTCTCTTTTACAGGATTAGCTGGTTTTACGGCTTTATTTCCATCTTCTACCTGCTGGCTTTCTATGCTGCTTTTACTATTTGTAATAAAGGAAACAGTGTAGAAAACTTTCTGTTCTTGTTCCTGTTCTTGTGACTGCTCCTGTTTTGGTTCAGGTTCCTCTACATTCTGGTTACAGGCTGCAATAGTAAATAGCAGTGTGGCACAAAGAAATATTGTGCATATTTTGGGTAAGTAATTCATTTTACTATCCTCCTTGCATAATAATTATAACTCAGGAAATTTGGTTTGTACACACAGAGGGGGATAAGTTCTGCTACCTGTGCAGACAGCCTTATCTATGAAAAAATATATGTTAATTTATATGTAAAGCAATTTTTTCTTGTCAACGGGTAATTGCCAGCCATAATGAAATGGTGTATTTTATTAAATACAGGAGCCAAGAAATGAAAATTGCAGTTACTTACGAAAGAGAAAGTGGAAACGTATTCCAGCATTTTGGAAAAACCCAGTATTTTAAAATTTATGAAATTGAAGACGGAAAAATCATTTCTTCACAGGTGATTGATAACGGCGGAAACGGACATCATGCCCTCCCCCCCTTCCTGAAAAGTCTTGGTGTAGAAACTCTGATTCTCGGAAACCGCGGACAGGGTGCTGTTGATGCAATTGCCGCAAGTGGCTTAAAAGAACTTCCTGGCATTACGGGAAGTGCCGACGAAGCAGCCGAACTTTTTGCAAAGGGAGAATTAAAACCAAACTTTGAGGCTAAATGCAATCACCACGGAGAGCATCATAACTAAAAGAACTTGAGATTAATCCTGGCGTTTCATTATAAAGTTCCCCTTCAGCATTTTTGTCTGCAGAATATTTATGAAGGCAGTGGGGTCCGCCTTTTTAATGGAACGCAAAAGTTTATCTTCTTCATCTGAAGAAACAACGGTATAAATCATATTGTGTTCTGCTCCGGTATATCCACCCTTACCGGTAAAAAGAGTTGCATCATGCCCGGTAACATCACGGATCACATGAATCAGTTCATCAGTTTTATCAGATACAATAAGTATTGTAGATTTTTGATAACGCTTATAAAGAACATTGAGAATCTCTGTGCTTACAAACTGGAATATAATTGAATAAAGCGCCCTGTTCCATCCAAACAAAAACCCCAGAACAGCAAGCACAATCATATTAAAAATCAAAATATGATTCCAGATACTGCGGCCGGTTTTTTCGGAAACATATATTGAAATAAAATCTGTTCCGCCACTGGTTGCACCCGCCAGCAAACATAAGCTGATTGCAATTCCATTTACAATTCCGCCAAAAATACAGCAGAGCAAAACATCCTTCGTTACATCAAGACCCGGAATCAAATCAGTAAAAAGACCAGAGGCAATAATTGCCCATAGAGAAAGAAGAGTAAAGCGTTTTCCAACATAACGAAAACAGATTAGGGCCGGTACAATATTAAGCCCCCAGTAGAAAACCACAAAGGGTATTTTTACATTCAGATACTTAGCAAAAACTTCCTGAATCAATAAAGAAATTCCTGTAAAACCACCAGGCAAAAGTCCTGCTGCATGCACAAAGGTATTAAGATTTACAGCCATTACCAAAGCTCCGGCAGTAACGAGGAGAAACCGTAAAAAAAGTCGAACCTTATCTTTCATCCCTACTCCTTCCAGACCAGGCGCATTTTAAGAAAGTTTTTTATGTCCCTGTAAAAATCCATTGGCGGCACAGTAATGTTTATCTGTTTAAGGGCTTCCTGTACCAGAGGATTTTTGTAACAGCAGACCGCATTTGAAGAAGCGTAAAATAAAACATCCAGCTGGATTTTGTGTGCTTCATCACGGGAAACAGACAGCATGGCTGCAAGCCGGTCACAGAAAGCATAGGCCATGTCATAATATTTCTTTTTAAAAACTGCAAGGCGCTCTACCGTAACATTTGTTTCTATTACCGGATTAAGATAGGAAACATAGCGCATGTAATCCTGATTTGCATTTACAATTCCAGCCCAGACTTCTGCAATTACTTCTGGAGAAAACTGGTTGCCCTCTGGAAAAGCCGAAAGCAGTGCGCTGTAGTATACATTCATTTTCTCTGCGGAAATTTCCAGAAAAATTTCTTCTTTGGTCGTAACGTATTTATAAAGATTTGCACGGGACCAGCCGAGTTTTTCTGCAATTGTTGTAAGGGTTATTTCTGAATACGGACAGGATGCAAAAAGCTCTTCCGTTGCATTTTTAATTTGAGAAAGTCTCTCTTCTTTGTGCTCATCGCTTCTTGCGCGGATGAAATCTGTTTTAACGGTTAAATCTGCCATACTTTGAGAATAGCACAGTAAAAGAATTTATGCAATAAGCAACTTTTTGTCACTAAAAATATATTTTAGTATTGACAAGTCACCAGTTTTGCCATATAGTATAGTTAAGTAACACAACGTTACTTATTTTTAGCGCAGGAAATATGGGCGTTCCCCTTCGGGTCGGGCTTTTGCGAGTTTACCGACGGTAAACTCGTAACGAGAATGGCAAAGCCATTCTCGCGGTTTCCGGCTTTCGCCTCCATTGCTTTGCAACGGCTTCGCCGCCCATACAATCCCTAACGCAAAAAAATAAACAGAAAGGAGTTTTTGACAATGAAAAAAATATTTGTCTTTTTAATGACAGTTTTTCTTATCTCTTCTACCGCCTGTGCAAACAGCAGTAAGGGAGCAAACTCATCAGACAAAGGAGAAGTTTCCGAAATGAAAATTTCAATTCAAATTACAAGCGAAAGTGGCAGCCATAAACTTACCGCCACTCTGACAGACAATTCTTCTGCACTAGCCTTTTACGAACTTTTACAAAAAGCACCTGTCACAATCAAAATGAGTGACTACGGCAGTTTTGAAAAGGTTGGTCCACTTGGCACTACCCTTCCCCGCAACGACACACAGATTACCACTACCGCAGGTGACATCATCCTGTACCAGGGGAATCAGATTACCATTTACTACGACACAAACAGCTGGAACTTTACCCGTCTTGGAAAGGTGGTTTCGACAGGCTCAACCACCACTATTACACAAGCCGAACTCAAAAAGATTTTGGGCAAGGGCGATGTAACGGCAGTTTTTGAAATATTAAAATAATCAGGAGGAAACTTTATGAAAAAACTTATTCTTACACTTTTAATTGGAGGCTTAATGATGACAGGAGCATTTGCAAACCCTTCGACAGGTTCAGGAACCGTGGCATTCATTTACTTCAGTGCGACAGGAACAACAGAACGCATGGCAAAAAATGCCGCAAAGGAAATGGGTGCTGATATTTTTGAAATCCAGCCGGTTCACAAATACACAAGCGCAGACTTAAACTGGCACGACAAAAAATCCCTTACCACAATTGAATGCAACGACCCTGAATGCCGTCCTGCAATTAAAGCGGTGGTTTCAGCAAGCGGCGCGGGAAACTCTGTTGCCAGTTCAACCAGTGCTTTTGACATCTCGGGCTACGATACCGTTGTTGTTTGTTACCCTATCTGGTGGGCTTATGCACCAAAAATTGTTTACACTTTTGCAGAAAGTCAGAACTGGTCTGAAAAAAAACTTATCACTCTCTGTACAAGCGGTGGGAGCGGA
>JAEEKM010000077.1 GCA_016282455.1 Treponema sp.
AATCTTCCTCCACGTGGTCACCATCAGCAACCGACTGAAGGATCCGCAGAAGATGATTGTAGAGCTGAGAAAGTATAATCAGTTCCTGCTGTGGAAACTGATCCAGCTTGTCTCCGCCACAATCAATACGGAAAATAAGACGGGCCACTGAAGTATACAAATCCAGTGCAAGGGTACGAACCCTTCCCGTCACTTGGTCAGCAAACCAGTTGTAGGTTTGGCTGATTATATCATTTCTTGCGTTTAAGTGCAACAAGAGGTGTTTACGCTGAAGTTCACTAAGATTGTACTCCGGAGGTGCAAGACGCGCCATTAAGGCATCCAGGTTACTTTCACGGCGGTAGAGACTGTCATACACATACTGGTCAAAAACAAAATCCGGCATGGAAAAAAGGGCTTCTTCTCCCATGGGAAGTTCATTGTAGCCGCTTGAAATAAAGGCAAGTTCATTTCTGTTCCAGGAACCTACGGCAGGAACCTCCTGTCCCTTGTACCAGAGGCGGGTTTCCACTCCAAAGGGGCATATTCCCACTTTTTTTGCATAATGATTGAGGTATTCACTAACAGAACCGCAGTAGTCCACGCAGAGTTCACTTCTGTGCTCAAAGAAAACTGAAGCCACCTGTTCTTCAATTGAACCGCAGGGGCCTCGGAGTTCAAAGCTTTCAATCAGGTATTTTTCCAAAAGACTGTACCACTTAAGCCTTTTGTCCCCGTCTGTTCCCTGGTCAAACTCATTTTTTCCTCCGGGAACAATCATCAGGTTCACTCTGCCGCAGTCCCAGTTACTTACACAGCCTAAAAGCCTGTCGCCTTTCTTAAACTTTCCGCTTTTTATATATGAAGAAATATCCAGACCCGTTAAGCGCACATTGGTCGGAAGGTCAAAATCGCGGTTTACAAAATCTATCTTCTGGTTTGCAGGGTCAGAGGCAATATACTGGGGGGCATATTCTTCTCCGTAGAGCAAAAACAAATCTATAGCAAGGTCAGAGTCAAAAACGCCCTCTTTGGTAGAAAGGCGCTTACCGTCCATATAAAAGTTAAGACTGTAGGAAAGCTGTTCACTGTCTGCAAAAGGGAGGCACCTGTCCCCGGGAACAACCATGCCCTGCTCTATTTCACGACTGGTGGGTTTAATGCTGAAAACTGCACCTGTAAAAGCTCCGGCTTTTGTTATGTAAAGGCCGTCTTCCAGGCTGTAAACAAGGGGATGCTCTTCAAGAAATGATTCTGCCGTAGAAAGGGATACTTTCTCTCCCAGGCGGGCAAAAAACCGCTGCATATCCCTGGCACTGAAAATATCGCAGAAATTTCTGAGGAATTTATCTAGAAGGACTTTGGCATCCATACCCATACCTTTAATATAACGCTTTTTGGGTAAAAATTCCACTAATGTAAAAAAAGACCATGAAACAAGCCCTGTGGTACATTTTGAACTGAACCCAATTTTCTGGACAGTTTTATGCTACCATATTTTTCATTCGGACTTCAATTGGAGTCCGATAATCCAAAACACTCGAATCTCGTTCATAATTAAAATAATGAATATAAGCTTCAAGTTCTTCAAGGAATTTATCTACAGAATCAAAATCATTAAGATAAAACCACTCTGTTTTTAACATCCCCCAGAAATTTTCAATTACAGCATTATCAAGGCAATTCCCTTTTCGTGACATACTTTGAATAGCCTTTTTCTTCTTCAGAAAATGTTTATATGAGACATGCCGGTATTGCCAGCCTTGATCAGATTGAATGATTACATTTTTAGGGTTTCCAGTTTTCCGATAAGCAAGTTTTATCATTTTCATAATCAGCTTCATATTTGGAGAAAAGCTTATTGTATGAGCAATAAGTTCCTTGCTGTGCATGTCCATAATTCCAGATAGATAAATTCTTTTTCCACAAACTTTGAATTCTGTTACATCTGTTGTCCATTTTTGGTTAATTGCTGTTGTAGAAAAATCTCTATGCAGAATATTTTCTACTGCAGTTCCTGAAACAGAACCTGTAAATGAATTATATTTTTTAGCTCTGACAATACTTTTTATTCCTAGCTGTTGCATTAATCGCAATACAGTCTTATGATTTATATTATAACCAAGCTTTTTTAGGTCTGATGTAATCCATCTGTAGCCTTTGCGTTTGCTGCTTTTGTAATAAATATCAAGAATTTTACTTTTTATTTCCTTGTATTTATCTTTTTGAGGTTTCAAATTTTCATAAAATGTAGAGCGACTCATGTTAAAATACTTCAGCAATCTATTTAAATTGTATTTAGACCTTAATTCTCTGATTGCTGCTGCTCTTTCTCTTTGCGTGCTTGAACCAAGGTCGCCAATTTTTTTAGAATGTCATTCTCCATTTTTGCATACTCGAGTTGTTCCAGGAGTTCTTTTATTTCAGGATCTTTTGTACCTTTATGTTTTTCTTGCAGGGCATCTAATTCTTCTCTGCTTATAATCCTTCTAACTGATTTTTTTTCTGCCATACCACATTCTACACTCCATTGCTTTAAAGTTGAAGGTGATAAATTGTATTTAGCTTTCAGATAATTTATAGAGACTTTATTACGAAGCTCAAATTGAACTTTTTCCTTAAACTCTTTGCTGTAAGCAGAATTTGTTCTTCGTGTTTGTAACCCCTCTATACCATGTTGTTCATAAAGGTGGTACCAATTAAGAACCATACTTGGATGAATATTCATTTCATGAGCAAGAATAGTACTTCCTTTTTCTCTTTTTAAGTATTCTTGTACAACTTTAAGTTTGAATTCTGTTGAATAGTATTTATTCATATAACCTCCAAAAGTGTCCAACTTTTGGGGTTCAGTTCATTTCCGCACTTCGCTCCCGCTCATACCCGCAGCTGACTGCGGGTACTTCGGTGCTCCAATCGGGCGTAGGATTTATTTTAATCTTCCAAGTGGATGTCAAAGGAATAAAGGCACAAGGGGCAGATTGCGTCATCGCGCACGCAGTTCATTGCATAACAAGCTGGTGACTCATACTTAAGCAAAGAGCCGAAAAGCTGATCGTGATCATCCCTATGGTATCCAAGTGCATTAAGAAGAATCCAGAATGGAACATTTGTATTACCAACAGAACATTCCAAGCCATTCTTATATGTTAATGAATGGTAATTAATAAGATTCTCTTCTTCATCACTAAAGATTTTCAGCACTGCAGTCTTTGTTTCATCAGAATATTTTTCTGCCAGAGCCGGATTTTTTTCTCTAAGCTTTTCAAAAATTTCCTCTTTACCAATTGAAATACGCATCCAGTCTCCCATTGCAATCCATTCTCCGTCACCGACACCTGGATTATCTTCAGGGAAATATGTGTCACCATAGTCTTTATAACTTAGAGAAATTTCTTCATAATCAATCTCATATTCCCTCTCAAGACCATAAGCACAAAGTTTCTCTTTTAAGTTATCACCAAAGTCAGTGAAATAAGTAGCAGAATGTTCCCGATGAGTCTCTGTGTCCGAGTCACGAATGCTCAGAATAAGAACAGGAATCTTTTTGTTGTTGAAAAGATGCCGTGTCTCATGCTTTCTGTATTCAAAGTAAAGCTGCATTCCACCGGCAAAGTACATGGTCTCCCCATCTTCTTCATAAAGGGGCGGATTCCAGGGAAATGTGTTCATATCAAGACCTGCATAGCGCTTGTCAGTAGTAATCCATTTTCCATTTTCAAAATACCCCTCAGACACAATGCTTCCCCTGTTCAAGGGGTATCTTGCCATTGCCTTGTAGAAGTCAATCTGACTGGTCGGTATTCCATAATCTTCCATCCAGTATACAAATTCCCTGAACTCATCATCCTTATTCCAGTCATAGTTAAGAACAGAATCTTTCACTTCCTCTTCTTTGCTCAGAGGAACATAGACAACATTAAATTCTACCAGACGGTAATTTCCGAATCTGTTCAAGGGAATTGAGGGGTCAATTTTCACAATCACCTGCTCCAATGCATGAACAAGTTTTTCATCCTGTTCGGCTTTTTCTTCCGCAGTTAGTCCTGCATCGTAGGTACCGAGAACCTTTCTTCCCCTTGCATAAGACCACTGCTGGTAAACGGCATCCCAGGTTGCCACAAGGTGGTCATAATTTCTCAGTCCAGATTCCTGTGTATCATAAAAATTGACAGAAGGAGGTTGCGTAGTATTAAATTCATAACTTGCCCACCATCCGTTATCAAGATCGATGCCAAGCTTAGCAGGATTAGAAAGAGGTTCAAACTCAATCTCATCGTCATAAATAATCCATTTGGGCTGTGAGTAGTCAATAACTTCTTCTTCCACGGAATCAGAAAGAACGTAGCTCATGCTTCCTGCTTCCTTGAAATCAACGAAACAATGTCCGCTCTGTGATCCTGATGGAGAAGGATAGAATTTTCCTGAAACAGGTGTACCGTTATGCTCAAAAGCAAATGAGTACTGTTTGCCAATATCCACCATTCCAACAGGCATATAAAGCACGTTAGTTCCCTGTGTGAGAGAATCAAAACTTACAACGGAAGAAATTTTGTGTTTCCAGCAGAACTCAAGAAGTTCCTTTCCGTCTATGCCATATTGCTCCCACTTCGGATAAAGAACCGGGAGTGTATAAAACTCATCTCTGGAAATTTCTCGGCCAGTAAGGCTTGCCTCTTTTTCTGCCCAGTGAGTAGTCACAAAGTAACAGGGATCAGGGTCAAACCACTGCTCTTCAATATACTTTCGTGTATCCATTGTGCCTTCAGATGCCCAAGTAACATCAAGGATAAATCCGTTATTACGGGCAGTATCTTCATACACAATATTCCAGGCATGGGCTAAATTACCAATTTTGTATCTGCCGCTTCCGGAGGCAACGTTTCCGTCCCTTGTCTCACAGACAATGCCCACGGAATTGCACATTTCCGTAATAAGAGCAGCGTATCCGCTACAAACCGCGATTCTGTTTGTGAAGGCACCTTCCTTTGTGTAGCTTGCAGTTGCATAGCCGTTATCGTAATCAATATGTAAAGCAACCCAAGCAAAAATTGCCCGAGTCTTTTCTTTTACAGTGGCAGTTTCCGGTAAAGTGGCGATTATTGTTTTTGCTGCATTCGCGATGGTTTCTGTTGTGGGGATGTCCAGATTCCTAACCATATTGTCAATCTCTGAGTAATCTGGCCTGGGGCGGGGCTGAATCGTCGAGACGAAAAGTGCGTCGTATCTATTGTCCCGTTCACCGAAGTTCAGTTCCCTCACACCATCAACATAATCAGAAAGAGTTTTTTCTGTGGATAGAGGAAGAGGATCTGTTTCCGTGTTTCCTCCTGGGGTTGTGTCATCACCAGTGTCTGAAGAAATTGCAGCAACTGCATTTACCGCTGAATTGAAGGTGGTTATATCAACAGCAGTAAAATCATTTTCGCAGACTGCCCGGTTGGTCGAATCAGACCCATTGTCTCCTGTTAAATCAACCTTTGCTTTCTTGAAAATTGAATCTGATGTAAAGAAAAGATATAAATCTTTTTCGTTCTTATTGTAGACAAAGTATCCGTCATAGCCCTGAACTGTTCTTGCGCTTGAAGAAGTGGGTGTAACCACGTCAACCTCAGCATGGAAAGTTGCGGTTTTTGCAACAAGATTGATTGTTGCGTCATAACTTCCGATTTTTCCGCTTACATATTTATCTTCCGTAAGACCGGAGTACTTAATTTGAGTAATCTTAGTCTGATTCTGAGTCAGGCTTCCGAACAGATCCTGGCAGGAAACGAAGAGCAGGCTCAAAAGAATTGTGAAAATCAGAAAAAAACCTGAGGGGGAATATTTCTTGTGCATAAAATCCTCCATGTACTATGCGAATAAATACAACAAGATTATTATAAAGCACTTACACTAAAAAAACAAGGAAGATAGCATTTTGTTACAAAAGGAACTCTTGCACAAAAATTTATTTTCTGATAGAATAAATATTAAATAGCATACAATTTAATTTTAGGGGTATTATGATGAAAGGGAAGTTTTTTGTCTTATCGATTTTGCTAACATCGGCATTATTTACAGCCTGCGCATCAAACAAGGATTGGTCTAAAGTCTCTGGTTCGGAAAAGGAAACGGAAGAAATCACAGTGGCCCAGGGAAAACTCACCGGCGTTATTTCTGATGACGGAAGCACGGAAATCTTTGCAGGCATTCCCTACGCAGCACCACCTGTCGGAAATTTAAGATGGAAGGAAACTCAAGCTGCCCTTCCCTGGAAAGAAACGCTTAGAGCAGATCACTTCAGTCCCATAGCCTGGCAGAAAAGAAACTCAGGCCTTGAAAAATGGGTTTACAGAAACCTCATCTATCACGATAAAGACGGCGACAGGGAAGATTACGCCCCCCTAAGCGAAGACTGCCTTTACCTCAACATCTGGCGGCCCGCAGGAATTTCTGCAGATGAAAAATTACCGGTTCTCATTTACATTCACGGTGGAAGCCTCATGACCGGAAGCGGCATGTACGAAGCCTGGGACGGAAACACTTTTGCAAAGAACGGCGTTATTTATGTGAGCATAAACTACAGACTGGGAGTCTTCGGTTATCTTGCCCTTGATGAGCTTGAAAAAGAAAGCCCCAACGGAACAACAGGAAACTACGGTCTTCTTGACCAGATTGAAGCCCTTAAATGGGTTCATGAAAATATCGCTTCTTTCGGAGGTGATCCGGACAACATCACAATTGCAGGAGAAAGTGCAGGTGCAACAAGCGTAAGTGCCCTTTGTGTCTCTCCCCTTTCAAAAGGTTTGTTCAGACGTGCAATTGCAGAAAGTTCAGGTGCCGTTACAAAACATCCGCCCCACACTTACAGAAGCATGGAGCAGGCAAAGCAGATGGGAAAAAATATCTTGAAGGAGTTCAAGGTAAAAACTGTTGAGGAACTGAGAAAGCTTCCTGCAGAAAAACTAATCAAAACCCAATACCGCAACAGCGGCATAACTGTAGACGGCTATTCAATCAAAGAACGCCCATGGGACACCTACCAGAAAGGCGAAAACAACGAAGAAGCAATACTTGGCGGCTTTAACGCAAGGGAAGGATATTTCTTTAACTTTTTTGGCGGCAGTGCAAACAAAAAAACTTACGAAAGCAAAGTAAAGGCCTTCTTTGGAGATTTTTCAGACCAAGTACTTTCACTCTATCCTGCAAAAAACAATAAGGAAGCAAAAGAAAACTGGGATCAGATTTGCGGTGCAGTCTGGTTTGCAAACAGCCATCATGTCTGGAGCGAACTCATAAAAAGCCAGGGAAGAGACGCCTGGGAATATTACTTTACAAAAGAAAACGGGGGCATTGGAACAAACCACTCAGGCGAAATCATCTACGCTTACGGAAACGTTCCCAAAACCAAATACTACTCAGAAAGCGACCACCGGCTTGAAGAAACAATGCTGGGCTACTGGACAAACTTTGCCAAAACCGGAAACCCCAACGGCGAAGGGCTCCCCCTCTGGCCCCGCTACAACGACACCCCTGACCAAGTTCTGGAACTCGGAGAAAAAATTACTCTTGTAACCGACCCCCACTTAGGCCTCTACAAAGTCCTCGACAAAATGTACAACTAGCCTTTCACTGCACAAAGCCTGTCATTTCGACCGAGCGTAGCGAGTGGAGAAATCTATATTAGTTTTTCCAATATAGAAATCCCCACTCCGCACGATATTGCAAAAGAAAGTAAACGCTTCCCCCGCTGCAACCGGGGGAATATTTTTATTCCAACAACCCGCTTTCCGGGGTTACGGCTTCCGCCTCCATTGCTCCACTCTGTTCCGCAACAGGCTTCGCCTGCCCCTCCAATCGGGCGTAGGTCTACAGTTCTTTAACAGACACTAAAGACAAGACCCTTTCCGTCAGAGGACACTTTCACGAGAGAGCCTTCCATAATCTTTCCTGAAAGCACCTCCTTTGCAAGAGGATTTTCCAGGTAAGTCTGAATTGCCCTCTTAACAGGACGTGCGCCAAAACTTGGGTCATAGCCTGCATCGGCAAGAAAATCCATGGCAGAATCATCAAACTCAAGTTTAATCCG
>JAEEKM010000078.1 GCA_016282455.1 Treponema sp.
CAGCAGTAGTTCCTTTTCTTTCCTACACACTGGGACTTAATTATGTAGAAGCAAGTAAGGCAGGAATTCTTGCAACAATAGAACCTATGGTTGCAACGGTTATCGGAGTTGTTGTTTTTTCTGAACCCCTTACTCTTTTTTCAGGACTCGGAATTCTTTTGATTCTTGGCGCCGTAATAATTCTAAATGTAAAGAAAAAAGACATGCATTAAACAGGAAAATTCATTGCGAATTATTTAAAGCTGTTGTAAAATTAAAGAATACAAATTTATATTGCAACTTTTAGGAGGAAATTATGAAAAAATTTGTAAAGCCTGCAGGGCTTGCGCTGGCTTTTGCAATCGTTTCTATTTCATTTCTTGCCTGCGGTAAGGAAAAAAACGATAGCCTTAAACTGCGTAATGTAGGTAAATATGAGCAGTCAATGACTAAAGATGCAGCTGCTCAGATGGAAAAAGAGCTCGGTGCATTTGAAATTACTGCTGAACAGAGGGAACTGGCAAAAGAAAATATCGCCGGTTATAAAGTTATTGATGCAGGCCGCGGTAATCCAAACTGGATTAACACAAAGGCTCGTTTTGCTTTTACCCGCTTTATGAACTTTGCACTTTCTGAATGTCAGCGTACTTTGAATAACGGTGATATGGCAGGTCATGCAGACAAAAATGGTATTGGAGAACGCTTTGACAAGAGCATGAATCCTTCCGACAAGACAGATGCTTTTCGTATTAAGGCAATTGACTATTGTGTTAAGAATCTTAACATGAACAAAGATGAAATTGTCTATGAACTTTTAAACGGAATTATTGGTGATTTTTATCCAAGTCCCAGCCGCTGTCTTAAAAATACAGAAGTCATTTTAAATCATTATCTTGAGTCAGTTCTTTATAACGGAAATAAACTTGCAGACCAGACTTTAGTTCTTCCTACAGAAGGCGGTTCTGCTGCCATGTGCTATATTTTCCATACTCTCAGCCACAACAAGCTTTTAAGGCCCGGAGATAAAATTGCAATTGCAACTCCAATCTTTACACCCTATCTTCAGATTCCAAGCGTAAACAACTATGGTCTTGTTTCAATCAATGGTTCAAGTGAAGATAAAAATAACTGGGACATTTCCGAAAAAGAACTGGAAAAACTTGAATCTAAAGAAATCAAAGCCTTCTTCCTGGTAAACCCTTCAAACCCTGCCTCACATGCACTTTCAGATGCAACACTTAAAAGACTGGAAGAAGTTGTAAAAAAGAATCCCAATCTCATTATCCTGACAGATGATGTTTATGGAACTTTTGTTGATTCTTTTGAAACTGTTTATTCCCGCATTCCTCATAACACAATTCTTGTTTATTCCTTCTCTAAACTTTACGGAGCAACAGGCTGGCGCATCGGTTTGATTGCAACAAATAAAGATAATGTAATGGATGAATTGCTTTCAAAACTTCCTAAAAAAGATATGGATGCATTGAACAAAGAATATTCAATCGTTACCACAGAGCCTGAGTCAATGAAATTCATCGACAGGGTTGCCGCAGACAGCCGTTCTATTGGACTTTATCATACCAGCGGTTTAAGCACACCTTCCCAGATCTTTATGGATTTGATTGCCCTTACAAATCTTGTGGAAGGAGAAAAGGATCCCTACATTGAACAGTCTAATGAACTTGTCCGCCAGAGATACCTTACCCTGATGAATGAACTTCATCTTCCTGCAGATGCATCTAATGAAAACGCAAGATATTATACTCTTATTGACGTCAATGAAGTAATTAAAAAGAATTATGATGAAAACTTTGCAAACTGGAAAATTGCAAACAAAACTGATATTCAGTTCCTGAATGACCTTGCAAAAAAGAAGGGTGTCGTACTTATGTATGGACCTGGCTTTGATGCACAGCAGGGAACTGTAAGAATTTCTCTTGCCAATAACAATGCAGAAGACTACAAGGAACTTGCCCGAAGACTTTTTGAACTGCTTGATGAATATCATGCAGAGTATAGTGCTGAATAAAAACAATTAAAAACTTAAATAGGGGTGTCCGTAAAATACTAAGCGGGCACCCCTTTAATTTTACTGATAATCTACTACAGTCCATCCGGTGGGAATGCCATCTTCTCCGGTGGCCCAATTTGTTGCTGCCACTTTTGTGAAGGTGCCGTTTTCTGCAGTCCCAACAAGCCAAAATCCGGTACAATATGTTTCTGATATATCTTTTGCAAGACAGGTTATGCTGTTAAGATTTGTGCAGCCGTAAAACATTTTCCAATAGCAGTATTCTTGTAAGTTTTCTGCAGGAAGAAGCGGTGCTGCAGTAAGACTTTTGCATTCGTTAAACATTTCGTAGTAACAGCCGCCTTCAAGTTCTTTTGCAGGAAGTTCAGGTGCTTTTGAAAGTTTTTCGCAGCCATTAAATATACCGTGGTAACAATGGGAAGCCAGTTTTGTTGCGGGGAGGTCAGGAGCTTCTGTAAGTTTTTTGCACCAGGCAAACATGCTTCCATAACAATCTTCTGTCATAGTAACTGCCGGTAAAAGAGGTGCTTTAACAAGACCATAACAGCTGTTGAACATTCCGCTGTAGCAGTATGGTTTTAACGTAGTTGCAGGAAGGGCGGGGGCTTCTGTAAGACCGTCACAGCCTTCAAACATATACTCATAGCAGTTGTCTGCTAAATCCATTGCAGGAAGCTCAGGTGCTCTTGTAAGGTTTTCGCAGTTAATAAACATATATTTATAGCAGCGGTCTGAAAGTTTTTCCGCAGGCAGCCAGAGAGACTCTGTACTGTGATTTTTTAAATTACTTTCATAGTAGAACAAATTCAAAAAAGCATCTGGGGGAACTTCCTTACTGTCAGGATTCCATTTACCATTCTGAGTATGTGTAAGAAGACTCATTATATTTCCATAAACATAGCATTCGGCTGTTGTGTTAAGGGTCATATAACCAGTATCACCGGGCATCTCAGGGTTCGTATAGCTTTCACTTCCAGATGCATACAGGCAGAGTGTGTCTCCTGCTTTAACCTCTATGACAGAGTAAGGTGTATCGGGTCTGATAGAATTTTCTTCATCATCACCAATACCAAGACTTTCTTTAAGGACCTCAGCGGTAATTGTTTGAGGCAGGTCTGAGACGGCTGATTCATTAAGCTTATACTTTACTGTAGACCAGGGATCCCCAATGAGAAACTTTCCGTTTTGAGTAAACTCAAAAGTAAGCGGCTTAAAATAACTGGTATCTTCAGCCGTATCATTATTACAGCCAGTTACAGAAAGAGAAATAAAAAGTAGAAGTATACTGGAAATAACTCCCGCTTTTACTCTCATACGTTTGTTTGATTCTTTCATATACAAGTCTCCTTAAAGAAGTATGTATATATTTTAAGGGTGCCTTGGCCTACTGTCAATGAAATAAAAGAGAGCTTTTGTGTTTACCCTATCATAATGTATTAAATTTTGTTATAATATTCTCATGGTCTTTAGGGGCCATGGGAGAAGTTTATGAAAAAGTCTGGTTCACTGCGCATTATTTATTTTTGTTTACTTTCTTTATTTTCAACTACATTTTTTTCCTGCGAAGGTTTTTTAGAGAATAATACTTTTGTTGATCAGCTTAAATCAGATATTGAGTATGCAAATGCCAGTGAGTGCAGGCTGATTGTTTATTCTGACCCTGCAATGGGCTCTTTCATTTCTTCCGGTGAAAAATCCTGTAAGTTAAAATACACTACAGACCTTCAGTTCACCGTAAATTCCAGCAATTATGTTTTTAAAAGCCTTGAAGCGGTTAATTACAAAAACAATTCCGTGAGCATGGCAGATTACGTTGAGTTTACAACCCTTGAAGCAGACAGCAAAAACGGTATTTATAAAATCCAGGTTAAACTTTTAAAAGAATCAGATGAAATTTTAATCCGTCCTGCCTGTATTCTTCTTCCAAAGATTACAGAAATTACACCGAACTTTGAGTCTTCTGGCTGTGACCAGGACACTTCAATTAAAATTGCTTTTAATAAAGCCATGAACGCAGAAACATTCGGAAATTTTTCCTGCATTTCTGTTTTTGCAGACGGAGTTTATGTAAGCGACTATTTTGCCACTCCTGAATTTTCAAGTGACAGTAAAAATCTTTACCTGCGTCCTCTTGGTGCTCAAGACAATTCAAAACTTCTTCTTGCACCTGACGGAAACCTTGAGACAAAAAATATTACGGTTAAAGTAAATCTTTTAGGGGAGCAGAAAGACTGTGACGGAATTTCTGTCATACAAAATTTAGAGCATATTTATAAAATCAACAGAAATTACGGCAACCTTAAAAAAGTGAATATTAACCTCCAGGCAGATGAGAACACTGGAACTTTCCTTACAAGTACGCCTCTTTCTTGTGTGGTGGGATTTTCTGTTGAAGTTCAGTTTAAGGTAAAAAAAGACCTGTATGTTTTTAAAGGCCTCGAGACTACTGAAGCCCTTGAAGAAAAAGTAAAGTTTACTTATGAAAGTGAGGCAGACAGCGAGGTTCAGAAAGTAAAAATCACGGTTCTTGAAGACTCTGGTGACCTTACCGTGCGTCCTGACTGTATTGAACTTCCTAAAGTTACATCCTGTACACCCGCAGCCGGTACACAACCCTATGCCTTTGAACCAATCACAATCACATTTAATCAGCCTGTAGAAAATGAAAATCTTACTTCCGGCCAGTCGTTATTTATATATGGTGCAGATAACATTTCACTCTCTTACGGAAGCCTTGATGTTTCAGATTGTTTTACAGCGCCAGTATTTAATGAAAATAAAACCCGCCTTACCATGAAGCCTCTTTACGAAAAAGTTTCTACCTTTATGGACGAATACAATTTGCCGTTTATAGACATAACCATAAAGTTTGGAAAAAATACTGTAGTAGAAAAAGAAGGTATAACTTTTACCCTGAATGAATCTGCATCAGATTTGCTTGTTACATACAAACAGGGAAAAGAAAACGAAGCTCCTGTCCTGCGTGATTTTTATGCTGCCCGTGAAGAAGTTTCACCAGATTTAGAAAATCCGGATATTATAAAATTCTCCCCCAAAACATATACCGGCCCTGACAGTTTTGAAAAAGAAGATGTTGTAAAAAATTATTTGTATGAGGGAAAGTTTTATATCTACGGCAAAGCCTATGACTCTGGCACTGGTGTAAAAAGAGTTACTGTAACAAAAACAAGAACTCATTTTGCAGAAGGAGACAACAGTGAAGTAGTTTCTCTTCAGAGCCAAAGCACAACTTACACTGCAGAAAGTGAGGCTGCAGAGTTTATAGATGATGGCAAAGGAAACTGTTCTTTCCGTATTAAAGAAGAACTGAATGAAAGTGGCATTTATCGTTATGAAGTTACTGTAGAAGATATTTGTGAAAACTCAGTGTCTGTAACACCATTTTCCGTAATTTATAAAAAGAACTTTGTTGCAGAACAGACTTG
This sequence comes from Treponema sp., assembly GCA_016282455.1. Lineage (GTDB taxonomy): Bacteria > Spirochaetota > Spirochaetia > Treponematales > Treponemataceae > Treponema_D. The sequence goes on from JAEEKM010000078.1 coordinate 5,458, forward strand.
TGAATTTAATGCGCAAAATCACGGCTTACATTTTTTTCCCTATAATTATAATAACTGGAGTGATAGAAATAACCTTAAAACAATAAAGTTAAAATATTATCCCTATAGAGACGGACCTTCAAGTACGAAAGTCTGCAGCAAACATATCTATTACCAGGACTGTAATTTTTACATCACTTATAAAAATAAGAATAATGAACTTGTGACGGAGAAGTTTGAAAATAAGCGTGATGATTATGCAGACCATACACTGGATGTAAATTCTATAAACAGCCTGTCTTTTATAATAACTTTTAAATATCTTTTAGATGATAAAGAAGTTCTTCTGGATAAAGTAAACTATACCATTCCCGGTAAAGCAATTTATGATAGAACGGAAGACGGCTACATTTATTTTAAAAGTTCTCAGGATGGGGAGACAGAGTTTTCTGCAACAAAATATGAAATTGAAAGTTTAAGAAATGAAAATCTTAGTGAGCCGGATAAACTCTATTATCCATATTCCTTTTACCAGATAGATGACTTTAATTCTCAGCGTTCTTATCTGACAAGTGAAGATTCTGGGCCCTACACCTATGAAGAACTTATGGCTCTTGCAAGCGGCAATGAAAGTGCTGAAATAGAAATAGACAATTATCGGATTGAAAAATCTCAAAAAGAAGGATGCCTTGATATAAAAGTTTCTCTGCCTGACAACTGGAAGGAACAATACGACAGCGTAAGTCTTATTTGTGACTGTTCAGTTTTAAAAACAGATGATGATCTTGGAAATGAAAATGCAGAAATGAAAACTTATATGAGAAGCAGTACTGTAACTGGTGGAAATGAAATTACAGTTACGCTTCCTACAAAAATGTTTTACTGGTATCCAAAAGATTTTTATACAAATGCAAACGGAGTAATCCTTACCTTAAATTGCGAAAAAGGAAATGCCCTTTATTCTTCGTCTCCAGTGCAGGTGGAAATTCCTGATTATGAAAAAAGTTATTTGGACAATCTTGCTCCTGAAACCTGTAACTTGCTCTATGATTCAGAAACAGAAATGCTTGTAACCTGTACAGATTTTGAAAGCGGAATGCAGTCTGCAAAAGCGGTAATAAATGGAAAAGAATATAATTTGTCTCCCAGTCAGAGAACTGGTGCATCAGGATATTATGATGCCCTTATACCTTTTGATGTTTTGTATTTTGGAAAAAATAAATTAAATGTTTACTTTGAAGATAAGGCTGGAAATAAAGGTGAAAAAGAATTTGTCTTTACCTATAATTATATGACAATTTCTGAGAAGGGATTTCTCAAAAAGGATGAGTCTAACTGGAAACTGCAGATTGACAATGGTTATCACACTTATTTCCTAAACATGAATCTTGTGGGACTGATTTATATAGAAAAGGCAAAATTAATAATTGAGGATTATGCTGGTACAAGCTGGGGAAACAGGCGGACTGTTACAAATACAGAGTTAGTAGAAGGAAAAATTCAATATGGCTATTACTATCAGAACCTCTTTCACATTACAGATGAATATCTTGCTACGAATGAAGCAAAGTTTGTAAAGTATTCTCTTGTAACTGACTTTAGTAAGAATCCAAAGCCGGAAGAGATATACCTGAACTACGAGATTTATTATACACAAAGTGATAAGTCAAGCGGAAACTATGATGTTATGTATAACAATGGTACTTCAAAAACTTCTATGGTAATTGGAAGTGATGGACCGGTGCTTGTTCAGACTCTTGCAACCAGTCATAGTTATGAAGAAGCAAAAGATTTTACCCTCGCCCAATGGCAAAGTACTGCCCGTGAAGTTGACGTAAAACAGATAAACTTTACAAAGGAAAATTTTACTCCCCGTCGTTACAACATTCCACTTGACAACGAAAAAATCAAAAGCGGAGAGTGCTACATAGTGATTGCCTATTATGCAAACAATACTTGTTTAATGAGTGAAGTAATGGAGAAATAAAAGGCCACCCTAGACAGAAAAACTAAAAGTCCGTAAACTTCAAAGCATGACAAGTGCTACAAGGGAAAGGCTTATTGAGCTGGCTGAACGTTATGAGACAAAAGATTTTTTGAAAAAAGATCCGTCTCAGTTTATGCACCGTTATCAGGAAAAAAAGGATCAGGAAGTGATGGCTTTTATTGCGGCAAATCTTGCTTTTGGCAAAAGGGAGCAGATTCTTTCACACCTGGAACTTATCTGCGGGTCAATTGAAAAAGACGGAAAGGCTAGTCCCTGTGAATGGCTTTACTCCGGCGGTTACTTAAAGTTTTTTAAAAAATCAGACAAGTCTTTTTACCGCATGATGAGCCACAATACAATGCTTCTTTTTTGTACGACAATAAAAAATCTTTTGGAAAAACACGGCACTTTTGGAGAGGCGGTTCGCAGGGCCCATGAGGCTTCTGACAGAGAATTTCTTCATCAGACTATTGCTTCTCTTTTCCCCGCGGAATGTTCAATTGTGAGTCACGGAAAAACTTCTTCTTCAAAACGCCTGCAGATGTTTCTCCGCTGGATGGTGAGGGATTCTTCTCCGGTAGATCTTGGTTTGTGGAGCGACTGGTATTCTAAAGACAAACTGCTTATGCCTTTGGACACGCATGTAATGCAGGAGGCAGTTAAACTTAATCTGATTGCCCTTACTCCGGCCGGAAAAATTCCTTCTCCTACTCTTAAACTGGCAGTCTCCCTTACCAAAGAGATGGCAAAAGTCTTCCCCGGAGATCCTGTTCGTGCAGATTATGCTCTCTTTGGACTGGGGGTAGATGAGACTTCTTAGGGCGAATAAAACTATTCTGCAAATCTGGCAAGCGGAGTGTTTTCCAGCATGAGGAATCGGCTTGCATAAAGTTTGTAGTAGTCGTCTTCTGTCATGGTGTAACTTTTAATGTTGCGCCGTGAAGTGTCTGCTTCTTCTGTTTTACCGCTCTTTAGGGCAACTTGTGTTCCGTATTCACGAATGCCGGTTTTTGCATTGCCGCGGGGGTAAATGTTCAGCATCATGTCGTCATCCCAGATGAGTTCCGGGTTATAGTTTTCACTTACAGTGCATTTTATAAAGGCTATGCTGTCCCAGAACTTTGGCATGAGAACGCTGCCTTTTCCCTGAGTGCGGGCTAAATAGACAGAACTTTTTTTGCGTTTGTCGCAGGTAAAGCTGCAGTTGGAAAAAAGAAAGCCCGGTCTGTTTGCAAGGGCAAGGCTCTTTACTGCGTATCCGTTAAAGTCGCCCCTGTTGTCTTCGCGTACATGAATGCTGCAGTCTTCAAAAAGTGAAGTGTCCACGTCTCCGTAGATAAAATCTATGTCGCCGGTGATTGAGCAGGATTTAAAACAGGTAAAGCCCTTGAGGTTAACGGTGTTCTGTCTTCCTTCAAAACTCATGTTTTCTGCAAGAAGGGTGCCGCTGGTGTTGTTCCAGAAAAAGGCTTCTCCTGCGTCAGGGAGGGTGCTTCCTTCTTCTATGCTCTTTTTATGTTCATTGATGATGGAAAAACCACGCAGGGTTATGCTTGTGCAGTTGGGGCCGAATACACAGACACTTCTGTTTTCTGCACCAGAATGGAAGGACTCACAGTTGTCGGCAAGAACAAGGCAGTCTTCCTTTTTTACGTTTGGTGCGCTTTCCATGACAAGGGGATTTGACATGTTGTAACGGACAAGCTCACGGTACTGGCCTGCTTCGAGAACGAGATGCACGGTCTCTGTTTTTGGCACAGCGCCGGTAGAGACCATTTCCTTAATCTTTTTAAAAGCCGCAGTAATTGCTGCCGGTGATTTTGAATTAACACTAAGCTCTAACATCGCATACTATTATAGCATACTTTTTGAGAAAGTGGAATTTTTTTTTGAGTGTAGTGTCAGCCCTTGAGCATGAACTTGCGCAGGATGGCAGTGACTATTTTGTAGGGGAGGGGGCGCAGGGCCTTGTCTGCCTTTTTAAGTTCTTCCCTGATGGGGATGTTCTGGGGGCAGTGTTTTTCGCACTTACCGCAGCCCACGCACTGGCTTGCAAAAGCACTAACTTTGCGAAGACCTACCATTTGGGCAAACTCTGTACGGGCTTTTCCCTTACCGTCTATTGCCATTGCATTGTAGTATCTGAAAATAGCAGGAATGTCCACGTTTTTGGGGCAGGGCATGCAGTAACGGCAGGCAGTACAGCCGACTTTTTCATTTGCGTTGATTGCCTTTTTTACCTGGGCAATGAGTTCAAAGTCCGCGGGGGTAAATTCATCTGCTTTGGCAGAAGATGCAATACGGCAGTTTTCCTGAACCATGTCCAGGGAATTCATGCCGGAGAGAACACAGGTAATTGCACTCTGGTTCCACAGCCAGCGGAAAGACCATTCTGCGGCAGACCAGCCCCTTTCGTTGTTTGCGATAAGGTTTTTTGCTTCCTGTGGCAGAAGATTTACAAGTTTACCGCCACGAAGGGGTTCCATGATCATTATAGGAATGTGACGTTCAGCGGCAAAAGCCACACCGTCTTTGCCAGCCTGTACGGTTTCGTCAAGGTAGTTGTATTGAATCAGACAGAAATCCCAGTCGTAGTCAGCAAGGATTTTTTTGAACATCTCTGTGTCGCCGTGAAAAGAAAAACCAATGTTTCTGATTTGACCGGATGCTTTTTTTTCTTTAATCCAGTCTTCAATGCCAACTTTTTTTAAGTTTTCCCACTGAACATAATCTGTAAGGTGGTGCATGAGGTAGTAGTCAATGTAATTTGTGCGCAGGCGGGATAATTCTTCGTTAAAAAAGCGGTCAAGGGCTTTTCTGGAATTGATGAGGTACTGGGGCAGTTTTGTTGCAATGTTTATTTTTTCACGAATGCCGTTTTTTTCTACGATAGTGCCAAGTGCGGCTTCACTTCCGGGGTAGATGTATGCAGTGTCAAAGTAGTTAACGCCGGAACGGTAGGCTTCCATAATTTCGGCTTCTGTTTTTTCCATATCGATTGCGCCGGCTTTTGTGGAAAAGCGCATGCAACCATAACCAAGCATTGAGATGGGGTTACCATTTTTGTCGTTTCTGTACTGCATGAAAAAGAGTATAGCACAATTGCCTGTTATAATCTATATTTACGGTAAATACTCCGGGTTTATGTTGCGCAGGGCGTTAAACATTTTTTCTTTTGCGCTTCTCTCTCCGTGAGTGAGGGCTTCAAGGCGGCTGCGGGCATCTTTTCTGCCGGAATTGTCCTGGTACATGCAGGTGCAGGTGGTACTTATGTAGCCGGCTTCTTTTGCATGAGTCTTTATCTGATTAACGTCTGCATAGCACAGGGGGCGTATTATGGAAAGGGCGTATTTCTGATAGTTGAGTCTGGGGGGCATGGTAGAAAGCTCTCCCTTTACAAGCATGTTCATGAGCAGGGTTTCAAGAATGTCGTCTAAGTGGTGACCCAGGGCAAGTTTTGTGTAGCCGTGTTCCACTGCATAATGCACAAGTTCATTGCGCCTTTGCTGGGAGCACCAGTAACAGCTCATTTTAAAACCTTCTTTTACCCGGTTTTCTACATCAACAAAAAGACTTTTTACATCTACATTCCATACCTTCATCTGTTCCCGGAGTTTAGGGCTCATGGTACAGGCTTCAAAATCTGTTTCTATGTGAATGGCAGTAAAGGAAAAATCTGCGTCTTTGCGTTTACTTCTGTTTGCCAGGTATTCTATTAGTGCAGTAGAGTCTTTTCCTCCGCTTGCACCGACTAGAATTTTGTCTCCCGGTTCAATCATTTTGTAATCGTAGATGGCTTTGTCGATTATGCTGAATAAAAGTGGCTGTGGCATAAGGGGATTATAGCGTGTTTTGACAGGCTCAACAACCAATGTTCTTGAAATGACCATAGACACTATATGAGGTGGTTTCGAGAACCTCAACCACCGCGATTTGTGTTTATTCGTGGCGGGTCCCCTCCGGGAGTGGCAGCTGGCATGGGTGTCGTTTTGTGCCGCACACAATCAGGAACGGTGGTTAGCGTTCCGCAGCTTCGCACGAGGGCCTCAACCACCGTTTTTTGAGTAAGAGTTTATCAGTTTCCGGTGAAGGTTCCTGAGTTGATATTATTTACAAGGGCAGAAATGGTTTCTTTATTGAAGAAGTTTGCCGGCTTGTTAATGTAGTAGTGGGGTTCTACACCCTGGTCTACATTGTAGTTTGAACCGTTCTTAGAAACACTGGACACATACTTGCTGGACATTCTGAACATGGTTCCATCGGCAGTGCTTGAAGGCTGAACGGAAGCAGTTCCGCCACCGGAAGTTACGCCAAGAATGGTCACTTTATCAGATGCCTTGAGGGCTGCAGGAACAAGGTTTCCGCAGGAGAAGCTTAAGGGTGAAACAAGACAGAAGAGGTTTTTGTTCTTAACGGTATCATCAAAATCATATTGTCCGTCACCGTTTACGTCTGTTTCATAAGTTGCACCGCATTTTGCACCAGTAATCGGGTTTGTAATGCTCATGTCAAACTCGCCCAGCATCCAGCAGTTAACAAAGTATGCGGCATGAATGGCACCACCGCCGTTGCAGGAAAGGTCAAGCACAACATTTTCAATTTTAGCATCTTCCTTAATCTTTTTGTTGGCATACTGAATAAGGGTAAGGGTGTCATACTTTGACTCATAAGTACTTGTATAGTTAGTGATATAGTTAGAATTGGCTTCAAGCTCGGTAATATTAGCCGCTCTTTTTTCTTTTGTGTCACCATTGTAAACAAATTCATCAAAGCGCACTATGGCTGTTTTCCCATCAGAGGAAACTTCATAACCCGGGGTTGAATTATCGCCTGATTCTTTATTGTAGGCTTTTCGTCTTGCTCCATAATAGGTTGTAGTTAAAGAATCGTAATGTCTGTCCATCTGTGATGTGGGCATAACGCCTTCAATTTTTTCGACGTTTCCGAGATAGTAGGAATTCTTAAGGTAATTTGAGTGGCCGTCACCAAAATAAAAGTCACAAACGTCACAAAGGGCGTTTGCAAATATTTTAGGGTCTGTGCTCTTAAGCTTGTCTTTTATTCCAAGACAGATAAAGTAGGTGTCAAAATCAGGAAAGTCTTCAATACCGTGAATGGCTTTGAGACCATAGTTAAAGTCCAGGTTAAGGCAGAGTTCATTGTAGCAGAAGTCTGCAAGAACCTGGCTTCTGACTCCGGTAGCTGCATCGTAGTAATCATCAGCCATGGTTTTATTGTTTTTTATGAGACTGTCAAAGTAAAGGTGTTTTCCGTTATAAAGGACTGAAGCAAGACCTTTTGCAAGGAAGATGTCGTTAAAGAACTGAAGTGGTATTGCAACAAAGTAGTTATTGGGAGCGTCTTCATCGTCCTGGCAGAGCATTACTCCAATATCCTGTGAAGACCAGTCAAGGGTTACAGGCTGACCTGCAATGTTGTAAACATTATCGATTTTCATATAATCAACATCACTGTTATTAGAGGAACCCAGGTCGTTGTAGAGTTTTTCATTTTTGCACTGGAAGAAAGCGTCGTAGTTTTCAAAAAACAGGGTGTGTTTTGAAAGATCCAGTACTGCAGAAGTATTATTTGTTTCATTTGTAATTTTAAGGCTTGTAGAATCTTTCTTAAGGTCAGGTATAGTGTATTTTGAATCCGAGTCAATAAAAGCAAGAAAATCTGAAAGGAGTGGGACATAAGGAATTTCTTCTTTCCCAGTGAAGAAAATGAGCGACATAAAAAGCAATGGGCTATCCTCGGCTTTATTTAGATCTTCGTTTAGTATGCGGAAATTGACCTTTTTAACAGTATAACTTTGGTTGTCTACAGGGGTTACGTCAAAGGTTTTTTCTTTGCTTCCGGAAAGAATTTCCCATTTTGAACCGTTCCACACATAAGAACAGCCGTCCGTGCTGTTGTAGTAGGCCCAGAGGTATTCCGGGTTTCCCAGTGCAGGATCATCTGCACTCTGGTAGGTTCCTTTCCATGTAATGGAAGTTCCGTCAACGCCGTTGGAACATGCAGTAAACATGCCAAGGGTCAGGGCTAATGTAAAAGCAATGACGATAAATGTATGTTTCTTCATATAGTAGACTTTAATCCGTTTTTTTCAAAATTCAAGCAAAAATGCCACTTATGCCAGGTAACGCCTGGTTTCAGGTCAAATTTTGTAAAATTAAGCCAAAACATAAATTCCCTCTGACAAATTCCATGGTCTATGTTAAAATAAAAAAAGGGGTTGTTTATGAAAAAAAGTATTTTCCTGTCGCTGACTTTAGTTTTTATGGCTTTCTCCCTTATTTCCTGCGAAAACTTTTTGCGGGGCGGAGACTTTCTTGAACAGCTGAATAAAGACATTGCTTATGCCAAAGCCACCCCCGTTCAGATTCGCCTTGAATGTGACGAAGGCATGGGAAGCATCAGTTCAGAGTCACATTTGACAAAAAAGCCCACGGACATTTTTACTGTAGAAGCCCGTATTTCTCCCGAAGCAGCATTTATTGCCTGGAAAGCCTACAGCGAGGATTTAAAGGAACTTTCGGCAGAAACAATCTCTTTTAGCGAAGAAACAATTACTCCCGACGGAAACTGCAAGGCCAGGGTTCATTTTAAAAGCGGAAGCCAGAACATTCTCATAAAACCCTATTGCATTCTTTCTCCAGCAGTAGCATCCTATTCTCCAAAAGATTCCGCCGAAGGTTTTTATGCCAACACTCCTATCGTCATTACATTTAATCAGTCCATGAAGGAAGAAGCGGTTTTAAAAAACATAGAACTTTCCTGGAAAGGACAGGACATTTCCTCTATGTTTGAAAAGCCTTCGTTTGATTCAGAAAAAAAATCGCTTACAATAAAACCCAAAAGTGAAGCCCTTCTTGAAAGCATAAAAGGTGAGCCTTATGCAGATGTTGATGTAAGTGTGAGTAAGGAAATATCTGTTACTGTAGAAGGAAAAGAAATTTTTCTTTACCAGAACGGCAATTCCGCTTTTACCGTGCGCTACAAGTCTCAGGTAGAAACACTCCCTCCGCAGAAATTTATTTTTGGTGCCTGCAGAAACGAAGTTCAGACTGATTCTTTTGATGAAGTGACGGAAACTTTCTGCACAGGAAAAACCCTTGAGTCTATTACAGAAGAGGAAATTTTACAGAACCGGACAAACGGGACCTTTTACATTTACGGCCGCTACTTTGACGCAGATTCCGGAGTAAAATCCGTGACAGTAACGGAAAAACGACTTAAGACTTACAGAAACACAGATGTTGAGGAAAATCCCCTTACATCAACCTTTACAGAAGAAGATGACAAGGTTTCCTTTTACCATGACGGAAAGGGAGACACATATTTTGTCATTAACTACGAATGTTTCTCTGGTGAAGGGGCAATAAGTTTTTCTGTTTATGTAAGCGACGGCAGCGGAAATGTTTCTGAAAAAGAAGACTTTATCCTCTTTAAAAAAACTTTTTCCATAAACTCTCTTATTCTCTGCAACATACCCAGAAACTTTACCGGGCAGGGAGAAAGTACGGATGAGAATTTTACGCTTGACCTGTACAATGCCCATGCCCGTAACATAAAGGTTTATGAAGGGAAAAATGCAGACAGCCTGAGCATTGATGTGTTTGGAGACATTACATTAAGCGGAAAAAACTGCAGCCTTTTCTGTGACTACACGGACAAAAACGGAAAGTTCCGCCATGAAAGTTTTTCTGAATTTGATGAAGAGAATGGATACTGGAATTTAGATCTTGACCTGGACAGTCTTGAAGGAAAAACTGTTAAAGTTATTGCCCGGGATGATATTGGAAATATGGCAGAAAAAGAATTTGCCTTTCCTTCAAAATTAAAAGCATTTTTACTTGATAAAAACTACACATGGAGTTACTTTAATTTTCTTACGACAGGAAGTGAAGACCTTTCAAGGCTTTTTGCTTACACCTATTCAGATAACGAAAATCCAGAAGAAACTTTTAAAATGAGATTTGTACTGAGTCCGCTCAATGCCCAGATTTCATCCAGATGGGAAAGTTTTTATGTCATTCCAATCTGCAACTTTTTGTGGGGAGATGTAAGCGAAGAATTTGTTTTTGAAAATCAGGAAGAGATAGATCCGGTTTCCGTAAAAAACATAAGCCTTTCTCCAAGTGAGAGTTCAGGCTATGTTGACATCATCATTACTCTGGAAGATGACCAGTGGAAAAAATACGACGCAATTACATTTGATTACTATCTGGAAAAAGAAAGTGCCGCTGGAACTACTTCAATTGGATCGTCCAATAATTTTATGAAGGCTGGAGAAAATACATTTGTTTTTAAGATAAAGTTCAATAACCTCTATGGAGCTGAAGGAAATATTACTATTTATGGCATAAAGGGACTTTCCCGTTCCAGTGGAATAACAGCTGCCATTCCAAATATTTCGCCTGAGTCTGTAAATGCATTTGACAACAGTGCGCCCAAGGTTGAAAGTTCCAAAAGATATGGTTTTGATAAATTTCGTCTCCTTTTTTCTGATGCAGGTACCGGTGTAGCCTGGTGCAGGGTAAGCTGTGCAGACGGAAGCGTTTACTATTCGGAAGATGATGGAAGCGAGGGTTATGTACCTGAGCTATTAATTCCCTTTTATTCACTTGAAAAAAGTTATACGGTTGCTCTTGCGGCAGAGGACAAAAGCGGAAACCTTTATGAAAAAGACAGCTGGAAGTTTTCTATGGAGACTTCTTCATGCTACACTCATCTGGAAAAAAATGATTCTGAAAAATGGAACCTTGTAAGTGACCCGGTGACAGACAGCAGCATTTCTAACTTTGGAAGTTATGTTTATGTAAGCCAGTTAAACTCTCTGGGAGAATGGGAAGTTTTGCTTGAGAATTATAAAAAGTCCAGCAGTAAATATAATACAGAAAACGGCCTTGTCTACAAAATTACAAATCTGGACCTTAACAATTATGGACTGAACGAAGGTTCATTCGTAAAAGTTTATACTGTCTACAGCAACGTTCCTTCAAAAACAATGTATTATTACACAGGCAGCAAAGGAAGCGGGGAATACGATCTTCTTCTTGCAAACGGAAACTCAAAGTCTTCAGTGGCAGTTTCTTCGGATGCACCCGTTTTGCTCAGAACCCTTGTTACTTCTTTTTCCTACAGTGAATGTTGTGACTGGACTGCAGAAGAATGGGAGCAGGACGTAAGAAAATGCGTGGACGAAAAATGCATGACTTTTACAGAGAGCATGACCGGCCCAAAAAAATACACAATCCCTGTAGAAAAAATTGAAGACGGAAAATGCTACTGTGTGGCTGCCCACTTCTCTGACGGCACGGTTTTATTGAGCGAGGTGTTTGCAAAGTGAAACTTAAATCAGCCTTAAAATAACTTGAAAAATGACGGTATATAACCTAAAATATTTTTTAGAAGGTATGTATAGAATCGTTAAAAAGTTTTTAAAAGGAAATGATTATGAAAAAAGTAAGTAAAAATCTCTTAGGCTTTTTATCTGTGCTGACAGTTTGCTTCTTTTTTACAAACTGTGAGAATTTTTTGAGCGGCAGTTCCTTTAAAGACCAGCTTGCAAAAGATGTGGACTATGCAAATTCCCCTCACCACAAAATTAAAGTAGAGGCAGTAAAAAATACAGGTACAATCAAAGTGCCTTCCAGCGGCGAAGTAGAAAAAAAAGTCAGTGACACTTTTACCGTAAAGTTTGACCCTTCCGACAACTGTAAGTTTATTAAATGGGAAGCCTGTTCACCCACTCTGGATTCAAAAGAAAACATCAGCGACTACATTACTTTTGAAAACGAAACTTCACTTGAAACAAAAGTTACTTTAAAAAAAGCAAAGGATGATCTTTTAATTCGTCCTGTCTGTCCTGAAAAACTTGCAGTTACAAATTTTAACTTAAGTGATGCAGATAAATCTTACCCAAAAGACAGCACAATTGTTTTAACCTTTAACAAAGAACTTAATGCAGATTCCCTTGAAAATATTCTCATTAGAATTCCAGGTCTGCCAAAAGACAAAACTTTCCGTGACTATTACAAGGAAGTAGAAGTTGACGGAAACATGATTGTTTTTTCACCAAAGATTGACTGGGACAATGTATCTGAAGAGGACTTTATTCCCCTTTCAAAAAATGAAACAAAACTCCTTTCTGTATTTGTTCCTGCCCTGACTCTTTCGTATACCAACACAAATTATTCTTTACCGATTACTTCCTGGATAGAAAATGACCTGGAGTTTTCTTTTGTAATAAATTCAGATACAGGTAAAGGTCCTGAAGCAGAAGTTATTTTAAGCGGAAACCACGGAAATTTTTCTCCCTTAAAGGGAAGCTATTCCGTTAAACAGTTTCTTGTAAACGACATTGAGTTTGAACCCGAAAGTGACTACGAGTTTATCCGCTGGCAGATTTTTAACGCCTTTACCGGAGAAGAAATAGAAAACGACACTTACTTAAGAATAAGTGACCCTGCTTCAGAAAAAACTTCCTACAAACTTATAGAAGACATTTCTCATGTAGAAAACTTACAGTTAGGAATCCGTCCGCTTGTTGCAGAACGCCCCCAGGTTATTTCCAACGCACCCCTCTACAGTTCCAATGGTGTTCTTCGAGACACAACCATCCAGGTTATGTTTGATTATGATATGGATGAGAATTCAATTTATTATTCAGATGAAGATTTAATGGAACTTTCTTTGCAGGGGGTCGATTGGGATAAAATTCTTTCAACGAGAATTGGAGAAGATGAAAAGTACTATGGTTATGTTTCAGAAGAAGGAATAACGTATTTTAAGAATATTTCTATTATTAATTCACGAAACAATGCAAATCTTATAGAAAATTTTAAAGCACCAGTTTTTGACAATCCAAGAACACTTTCTATTCCGGTAGAAGGTTCACTTGCCCCTGGAATGAATGTAATGGTCACTCTGGATAAAGGTTTTTTCAGGACCCTTGATGAAAAGAAAGTTACCATGAGTCAGTCAAAAAAATGGCTGTATCTTGTTAATGGTGATTTGGATGATACTCCGCCTTCGTTTGATTCATTCTCAATTTATGATTTATCATACACGCAGGATCAGGTAAATTCTAAGATTGATGAAAGTACAAAACCGACTCTCTCTTCTGAAAATGTAAACACCTTACACTTTATTAAGGGGAAAGATATTTATCTTGCACTCAAAGTTCGTGATAATGTGGCTCCTTCTTCCATTTTTGATATTGAAGTGACTAAAGTGTATGACTCAACTTATACTGCTCTGGCAACACCTGTTACAGAGACTATGAAGGTGTCTTATTCCATCTGCTATGGTTTGAATGCCGTTTACGGAGATGAAACAAGTGGAGATTTAGTTGCTGAACTCTGTCATCTTAAAGATTTTTCAGATGGAGTTTATGGTCTTGCCGTTAAGATAACAGACGGGAGTGGAAATGATGCATTGGCGCCCGATCCTGCTGACAGTAAACTCTATTATTTCTCTCTGGACAGTACGGTACCAGATATTCCGGCACCTTCTGTTTCAAACGGTGCTACCGCGACATCCCTTGTTTTGAATTGGAATAAGGGACTTGCTCTTGATTACAAAAATACTGTAATCAGATGGCGAAAATGGGGCAGCGAAGAAAATTATTCTTCATCAGAAGCATTGACTGGTGACACATATACAATTACAGGTTTAACGGAAGGAACTCATTATGAAATTCTTGCAGAATACTCTGACTATGCAGGAAACACAAAATATGTTTCTGTAGAAAACGGTGCATACACAAGACCCGGTCTGCCAAAAAATCTGGAACTCTCTGCTGAATATGGAACAGAAGTTACAATTGCCTGTGAATATCCTGACTTTGGAAACTGCACTAATATCAGAATCAGATATAAGAGGGAAGACAATAGTAACTGGACTGAATATTCAGACCGCATAACAGAAGAAAATCCCAGCCTGACAATTACACCGGTAAGGGGTCATAAGTATAGTTTTGAAATTTGTTCTTATGATGAAGATAGCGGTAAATACAGTTTCCCCTATTACACAAGCGGAACCTCATACCCGGAATTTACGGCAAGTCCAAATGAACCGACATTAGAATCATTTACCATTTCCCCAACTACACTGGGCCTTAGCTGGAGAAAGGCTTCTAGCGGAAATACAAGCGGTTATATTGCATACGTTTCAACAAATGCAGAATTTCCAAATACCACAGAAACAAAAACACAGACAATATCAGATTACAACATAAGAAATATAGAGTTTAGCGGTCTTACACAAGGAACCCTGTACTATGTAAAAGTTCTCTCATACTACGACAGTTTGGTTAATACTGCTTCTTCAAGAGTTGCTTCTATGTACACAAAGTGTGCAGCGGTAACAAACTTAAGAACCACACAAATTTCAAACAGCGGTATTGATTTGGGCTGGACGAAACCCGCAGGAAATTACAAGAATTATCAGCTTGATTATAAAAAGCATTCTGAATCTTCTTACATAAGTTATGGAACAATTTCAAAAGAAAAGACGAGTGTAACTGTTTCAGGACTGAATGCTGGTGAGTATTATGATTTTAAACTGTACACGATAGGAAATGGAACTGCAGACAGTAACTCTAGTGAAATAACCAATATAAATACATATCCGAATCCTGTAGAGAATCTTACAGCTGAAAAGGTTTTGAATTCAAATACCAGTTATATTCTATCCTGGAAAAAGCCTTCATCTGGTGAATATGACGGATACAAGTATTATGTTGCAAGTTCTGTGGCAGGACTTTCCTCTGCAAGTCCAACTACTGTAAATAAGTCTTCTGAAGTAAGTGGCACTATTGTCTTAAACAAGACTGCTTCAGCTAATGCTCTCCTGTATATAAAGGTTTCAACCTACAGAGGTAGCCTTGAAACAGAAAGTGATCCGATTGTATGTTCTCTTGGTCTGGATTCAGTAAAGAACCTTACGGCTTCAGCTCTTTCTAAAACAGAAATAAAACTTACCTGGACAAACCCCTTGTCGACTGGTTATGAAGGATTAAGAATATACAGGGGGTCAACTCTGCTTGCCGCAACCAATGCAAGCGGTTCCACACCTTCTATTTCAAAGACGGCTACGTCTTACACGGCAACAGGTCTTACAGTAAATACACAATATACATTTACTGTGGTTACTTATAAAAATGATACTTCAACAAGTACAGAACTTACTGCAGAAAGCATTGTGTCCCGCTATACTCTGGCAAACCCAGCAACAAGTTTTATTGCATCTGCGGCCGGTCCAACAAGTGTTAACCTTACATGGGCATATCCTGCGACAGGCACCTACAAGACATTATATATTTACAGAAATGATAACACGGATGGATATGTTGACTGGTGGAATTCAAGTTATCTTTCAACCACATCATCAACTTATACCGTTCCAACAGGCGGAACTACCTATACCTTCAGAATGGTTTCAACGAATGGTAATGATGTACAGAATACTGCTGATCAGAAAACTTATACGATTACAACACCACCATCTCCTGTAACGGGGCTTCAAACAACATCTACGGCAACAACTTCTGTAACCCTGTCATGGACCAAGCCAACAGGAAACTTTACTGGTGTAAAAGTTTATAAGAAGTTGCCTGGTGCAAGTAGCTGGACTCTCTTTAACACTTATGCAAACACAACAACTACAAGCTGCAGTGTAACAGGACTTACGGCTGGAAATACCTACGACTTTAAGGTGGAAAGTTATTTGTCAAACGTTTCTAATGTGGGGGAAACAAGTTCAGCAACTCTCCTGTCTGTGGACACAAAGCCTTATTCTGCTACCAGTTTCTCATTAAGTACAAGAACTTCAAGCAGCCTTAAGTTTACCTGGGTAAAACCAAGTGGTGCAATCTCAGGCTATGTTTTGTATTATAAGAAAAGCTCTGCGAGCAGTTATACAACGGTCAGCCTGTCAAGTTCTACGACATATCATACGATAAGCAATCTTTCACAGGGAACAATCTATAATGCTTATTTAATCTCATACTATAATTCTGAGTCAAATTATACTGCCACAAGTACTTTAACAAAAGCAACTCTTCCTGGAATTCCCGGTAGTTATTCAGTTGCAATTGATGGAGATGGTACAAAGGTAAGCTGGTCTAGTCCCACTAATGGATCTACTGGATATTATGTTTACTATAGAACGGGTAGCGGAAGTTACTCTTCTGTATATACTACGAACACTTATTATAGATTTGCTAACACATCCCTGACAAATGGTGCAAATTATTCATTCTATGTAAAGGCGTATAACACTATAAACTCTGAAACCCTTTATTCTGATGCAACCAGTACAAAAACAATTTATACACCTCCTAAGGCACTAAGCTTTACGACTAACCCCTACATCTATCAGGATGATGGAATGGGAACAGTTACTTTGAGATGGGTTAATACTACAGGAAGATCTGATGTAGACGGTATCAAAATATATCTTGATAACAGTTCAAGTTATGATAAATCTGTAAGTTTCACAAGTGGAGAAGCGTCTACTGCAACAATAAAAATTCCAAATTGCACGCGGGAAAGCAGTCATTATTTCAGATTTGAACCCTATCATAATAAAAACTCAAGTACAGCCAATGGACCTAGGTCATCATATTCTCTTGCTGTAACAAACGGAGATCTGAAGGTTAATGGAACGACAATTACTAAAACACGCCTTATAAATGTAGTAACTTCCGATTCTGGTTATACAATTAGAAATAATACTACAGAGGAAGGCGGTTCATTTACAGAAGAGCGTGTGCTGAAACTTACAAAGTATTCAATTGGTCAGTACGAAGTTACTAATGAATTGTATAATATAATAATGGGTTCAAAACCAAGCGAGTATACGAATGACAAATATCCCGTTACAAATGTAAGTTATTACCATGCCATAGCCTTCTGTAATAAGCTTAGCGTTTTGCAGGGGCTAACCCCATGTTACACTGTTTCTGGTATAACTGACTGGTTAACAATTACTCATAGTGGTGTTCCAACAAGTAATAATGTAAACTGGTCTAAGGCAACGCTTAATATGTATGCAAATGGCTACCACTTGCCAACGGAAGCTCAGTGGGAATTTGCAGGTCGTGGTGGAAGTACTTCTGCTGCTGACTGGTCATACTGGTGTGCAGGAAAACCCAGTAGTGCAGATTCATCTGATTATGCAGTAACTGGAGCTCAGTCAAAACCTCTGGCAGTTGGATCAAAGTATCCTAACAGGCTTGGCCTTTATGACATGACAGGAAATGTATGGGAATGGACTACTGACTGGAATAATAGTGTACCATCCGGAACCCTTACAGACCCTTATTGCGGTTACTCTACAGTTTTCTCTGAAACACCTGCACCTTCTACAATGGCAAGAAAGACAAGTTCTAATGTGGGTATTCTCTTGAAGGGTTCCAGTTTTAGAAATTCCTCTGACCGTGATCTTTGGTACAATTCTTATGTAGAACCGCCATATTATATAAAATGTATAGATAAGAGTGGCTGGAACGATAAGGGTTATTCAACATACGGTTTCCGTCTCTGCCGAAATGTAACTTACTAAATGCAGTAAAACAAAAAAAAGGGGATGACATGGGATATCTAATAAGTTTAATGTCAACGGTCATTAAGACATCCCGCTCATCCCCGGTTGAATTGTTTATTTATTCGTCCTTATATTCGTAAACTATGGTGTAGCTTCCTGAGGGGCTTGCGATACCTATTGTTGAGTCCCATACACCAATCTCCTTTTCTATTTTGTCCCACTGTTCTTTTGTGCCCCTGTAACAGATTTTTTCAAGATTTATGCACATATAAAAAATATCATCGTTAATGCGCTCTGGTAGTTGTTCAGGTAAAACAATGCTTTTTAAACCTGTGCAGATATAGAAAGGTCCACTATCCCAGGAAAGTTCTATATTTGGCAATACTATTTTTTCCAGTTTTGTACAGCAAGCGAAGCACTCCTCTTCCAGAGTTAAAGATGTGGAAGTCATGTTTTTTGGGAATACAATATTCTGAAGGTTTATGCATTGTTTAAATGCCCCATCTTCAATTGTTTCCAGAGTAGAAGGAAGGTAAACGGAATTAAGTTTTGTACAGCCATAGAATATACCCCACTTAAGTTCAGTTATTCCCTCTGGAATTGTTATGGTGCGTAAATTTGAACAGTCCATAAAGGCTTGATAACCAATGCTGGTGATGTTGTCTGGGAGAGAAATGTTTTCTATTAAAGTGTTTCCAGAAAAAGCATATTCGTCTATTTTAGAAATTGTTTCGGGAACAGTTACTATTTTGTCACTTCCAAAATACGAATGCAAAACAGTTTTTTCTTTATTCATCAAAAATGAATTTTCCAAAGAAAAGTTTTCATTTGAAGCACTGCTTATTTCAAGTTTAGGACAGCCAGAAAAAGCTCCCTGTTCAATTGTTTTTAAGCTTGAAGGAAGAGTGACTTTTTTTAGTTCCTTACAGTTTAAAAATGCATCTTCTCTAATTATTTCAACACTCTCTGGTATGTTTAACTGTTTAAGGCCTGAGTTACTGAAGCTGTGATAAGATATTTCTGTAAGGGCAGCAGGCAGGTTTATTCTTTCAAGACTTGTGCAGCCACTGAATGCGAAACTTTCTATAGCAGTAACTGTATTTGGAATGGTAATGCTTTTAAGTTTAGAACAATCACTAAATGTGGATTGTGCAATCTGTGTTACATTTGAAGGAATTGCAATACTTTCCAGTTCAGTACAATTAGAAAATGCATAACTACCGATGGAAGTGACCGTTTCTGGAATCTGGATGCTTTTTATTTTTGTTCCAGAAAAACAACTGTCAGAAATTTCTGTAAGGGAAGATGGCAGGTTTATGCTTTCCAGTTCAGTACAATTAGAAAATGCAGAAGTACCAATGGAAGTGACCGTTTCCGGAATCTGGATGCTTTTTATTTTTGTTCCAGAAAAACA
>JAEEKM010000079.1 GCA_016282455.1 Treponema sp.
GGATTTAGTAAAATAACCAACAAATATTATTAGGGAAACTGGCACTTCACTCCGTTACGTGCCAGTTTCCCTTTGTAATATGTGTATTTAACAGTAGATATTCTGTTAGCATAAAAAATAATTCTTCACGAAAGTTCTCCCATATTGATATATTACGTGTGAAAAGTCGATCTAATTGAACTCCGCATGGTTTTTCCAAATAAATTGTGTTAAAATATTCTTGAAAGCTTTTCTAAAAAAATGCACATCGCTTTCAGGAGGTTTCTATTATGCAATGGGAAAAACATACCGTGCACTTGTCTGCAATATTTGCTGCTTTACTGTGCACACTGCTGCTTTCTGTTTCCTGTTCACAAAATCAGGTGGGGCAGCTGCCTGAGTATACTGTTACCCTTTATTCAGAAGTAGGGGGTCAGCCAAAGGTTTTAAAAGTGGAAGAAGGTACTCCTCTTTTAAAAGCCCAGGGATATGAAAAACCAGTTTATCAGGATTATACTTTTGGCGGATTTGTTGACGAAGACGCAAATGACTTTTACGAGACGGATGTTATCTTAAAAGACCTTACCCTCTATTCAACCTTCATTAAAACACAGAAGCATGACTATGGTTCAAATTCTTATGGTACATTTAAAGAGTCAGTCTGCACGGATGGAACTTCTCTTGAGGTTCAGGTTTATTCTTCTACAGAAACTTATGAGGAAGTGAATAACGTTTACAAGAGAAGTGTAAGCATCCAATCTACAAAAGGAAATGAAACACCTTCAATAGAACGGATTATTGAATACGTTTTTCCTGAATCAGAAGGTGTCTCAAAAAGAATTGTTGAAATCTCAAGTCTTGAGGAACATAAGCGCTATGTCTTTGAAGAAAGCCTTGTTTCAGAAGGCAATCAGTTAAAAGTGGTTACTACTGAATATGATAATGAAGGTTCAGAACCCAAACTGCTTAATACTTCTACAGTCTATTATGATGTTTCTCCCTCCCTCTTTATTGACAGGGGAATTGATGCTCTGTCTGAAATAGAAGGCATCAGTGACTGGACTCAATTTTATTCCTCAGTTACACAGGCAGAAGCCTACTTTAATAAAGCCTATGAACGCTTCCCTGAAAATGATGAAGCAAAGTTCTATTCTGCCCTTGCAGATCTGGCAAACATTGCCGCAAGCGAAGAACTCAGTAACTTCTTTAAAAATCATCTGGGCGTTACAAACTATCCGACAGATTTAGGAACACTTCTTAAAGGCGACTGGCTTTATCAGAAAACCTTTGATGAAAGCAAGAATGTTGAGGTTTCCTGCAAGACTTTTGAAGAAGTTGCAACTCCTTCAGAAGGAAACGAATACTACTACAAGGTAAGGGCCTTTGACGAGGAGAAGGATTCTGTTGAACCTGAAACCTATTATTTAAAAGACCTTTACATGCAATTCTCCGGAGACAGCACAAAATATGTTACCCGCTGCGTAGAAAACAATTATTCACCCAACCAGACAGGTTATAAGGCTCTCCTTTTTGATCCCTTCCCCAGCTATTATGTTGGCGATGAGAACTATCTTGATTATGGTAGCGAAAAAATGGTTCTTGATGACGATGCAGAGGATGGCTGGTGGTATTATGCAAAACACCCCTATGTTGCAGGTAAAAAAGCATATTCTGCTACAGATGGAAAAACAAGCTACACTGTAAAACTCACAAGAGTTGCACCGGATCTTAATACTACTTTTAAAGGCGGTTTCCTTAGTTCAGTTCCAAGCCAGTTCCTCATGCTTTTCTTTGCAAATGTTCTTCAGGACAATTCAGAAGGTTTCAGCGAGGCAGTAAGCGATCTGTACACTGCAGTTTTTGAAAGCGACCGCTACAATGCCCTCTGTGACAAAATTGAATCAATCCGGGGCCGCATTGAAGTTCCTTCAGAAATTATTTCTGAATTCGGACTGGACAGAATTTTTGGTAATGCAAGCCTTACCTTAGGAAAATCAGAACTCATACTGCTTAAGAGTTCCATGGATCTTATGAAAGCAGTCCTGCAGTACGCACAGTCTTACAGTTTTAACATGGGACTTCAGTTTGCACTTTTTGACTGGAACAATTTGTGGAAACTTCTTGAACTCTACGGAAAAGTTGCCTCTTACAACAAGGACATTGACCCCTTTGCCCAGGGACTCCTTACCGAAAGGGCAGATGCTGCCATGTGGGTTGCTTCTTCCAGAGACACACTGCTTGGAGTAATTGACAATGTGCAGGACGCCTACGAAGACATTGTCTGGGACAGTAAAACCTTCCCTGCCATTCTTCCTGTTATCCTTAACAAAGCGGGTGTAGAAAAACTTGTGGAAGATTTCTTTACACAGCTGCGTTCAGCAATTCAGCGCGGAACAAAATTCTACATTCCTTCATCAGCAGAACTCTCCGGAGAAATGCTTACAAAGTGGCCCACAAGCGGAGAGACTTTTGTTGACTTTGGTGCCGTCTTTACAAAGGGTGCCTTTGCCGCAACCAACGGAATTGATTTTGTTACAACAGACAAGGGGCATGATGCTCCTGTAATTTATGTACTCAAACACAATTCTGAAAAGAACATCTACGAGGTACTTAAAGACGGTGAGGGTAATAAGGTTTCTGTTACAAAAGCCGACCAGATTTCAGGTTACTCCAGTTCTGAATATGCGCTTGGAATCAGCATTGAAAAATATTTGAACAAAATTTCAAGTATTTCAAGCTTTACAAATCTGGATACAACAAACTCAACCTTGCCCTACATTCAGTTCAGTACCTTTGTGGGTACATTTATTGTTAATTTCTATTACAAGTAAGGCGGTGCATTATGAATATACTTAACAAAAAAACATGTGCGGCACTTTTATTTTCTTCCCTGGCACTTTCTGCTTCTGTTTTTGCAGACAGTGACGGGCGCATTGGTACTGAGGCTTCTTTTACAAACCTTTACTCGGAAGAGAAGGGTAAAGCCTTTGTCTATGACCTGGGGGTAAACTACGTTCA
>JAEEKM010000080.1 GCA_016282455.1 Treponema sp.
AGCACGGCCATTATGTCCATGTCAAGAAAAATGTTTTTTATCTGGCGGGGAGTGTAACCTGCCGCATAAAGTCCGCCTACCATGGAACCCATGCTTGTTCCAAGAACCATGTCTACAATAATGCCTTCTTCTTCCAGTGCTTCACGAAGAGGAATTTCTGCAAGGCCTTTTGCTCCTCCTCCGGAAAGAACAAGGGCAACGGTGGGCTTTGCGTGTAGTGAAAGGGGAACTACAGAAAGCAGAAGGGTGAGGAAAAAAAACTGAATGCGTTTCAAGTGGAACTCCTGTCAGTTGATGAGTTTAAGAATTTTAGTCAGTTCTGTTTTTTCAATAAGGTCTAAGGGGCGGCCTTCTATGTATTTGTGGGCTTCTTCGCTGAAAGTTCCTGCAGAAACACAGAAACCGCGGTCAACTTTAAGATCCTGCATTTTTCCATGGAAGTCGCGTACGTAAAGCTCTCCTGTAGAACCGTTTGTGCGGAAGAAACGGAAAAGCTCTGTGTCTTCCCAGCGTGAAGACTGTACTTCTGCAAGAATGTCTGTAAAAGAAGCGCCGACGTTAATGTCCTGAATTTTCACGACACCGTTTTTATACTTGGTTGCAATGAACTTTCTGCAAAGGGAAACAAAGTCTGAACTTCCGGAAGAAAGATAAATCTGAAGGTTTGTGTTTGAACTCAATTCCTGATAGCGTCCAATAAGGGCGTTTACGTCCTTGTAGTTCATGTTTACGTTGCGGATGTTTTTGAGGCAGTTAAGTCCTTTTGCAATCTGGTTCTGTGCAAAGTAAACAAGGGAAAGTCTGTATTCAAGCTCAAGTCTTAATTCCTGAGGAGTGTCTTCGTGTTTTAAGCCGATTTCAAAATCCTGTGCCGCAGTTTCCAGATCCTTCATCTTTGTGTGATAGAGTCCTGCTGCAAGGGAAGACTTGGCACCGTAAACTGGATCCGGTCTTAAATGCATAAAGACTTTGATTGCTTTGTCTCCGTGACCTTCTTCGGTCATTGCATCTGCCATGCAGAAAAGTGCTTCTTTGTTGGATGGGTCTTCATCAAGGGCTTTTTTAAAGCAGGGCAGGCTGTCTCTGTAATGGTGACCATAGTAGAGGCACTGACCCAGAATAAGATAAACTCCGTTTGCTTCCGGGTTTGAAACAAGGGCTTTTTTAAGGCAGGGAATGGCCTTATCGTACTGCTTGACTTTAAAACATGCCAGACCCAGGGTGTAGTTTACGTCAAAATCATGGGGGTTAAGGCTGTAGGCGGTGTTAAGGGACTGAATTCCTTCCGGGATTTTATCCAGCTGAACACAGCATACTCCGTAGCGCAGAAAGGCTTCAAAGGCATTTATCTGAGTGTTACCTGTGGCAAGGCGGGAAAGTTCACTGTAAACGGGGAGGGCTTTTTCCCAAAGGCGGCTGGAATAGTAGACGTTACCCATGGGTATAAGGCCCTGAGGATCGTGGGGATCCTTTGCAAGACGCTTACTTGCCTCACGGATTACCTGAGATTGAGATTTGGGTTTTCCGTTTCCTCTTCTCCCTGAACCGTCACCTTTGCGACCCATTATCAGCATGAGAATCAGGATGACTGACATGATGACAACGGCTGCAATAACGTAGGGAAAGATGTTGCCCATGTTCATGCGAGTGCTTACCTTTCCAATTTAAAGTCTTTCATTTTGTTATCGGCTTTAAAGGCAGAAAACTTGAATTCAGGGCTATTTACCTGCTTTCTTCCGTTTTTCTTCCACAAAGTCTGCAATCTGGTCAAGGGCTACTTTAATTTTGTCTATGGCAGTTGCATAACAGCAGCGGATGTGACCCTCTCCACCAGGACCAAATACACTTCCGGGAACTACGCATACATTGCGTTTTTCCAGGAGTTCTCTGGCAAAGTCTTCGCTTTTCATGCCAGTGCTGGTAATGTCGGGGAACATATAGAAAGCACCGGTCGGTTCAGGAACAGGAAGCCCCATGTCGTTAAATTCCTTGAACATAAGGTTTCTTCTCTGCTGGTAACTGACGCGCATTTTTTCTACTTCGTTCCATGCATGGCGCAGTCCTTCAATGGCCGCATACTGACTCATGATTGGGGCACAGATTGTGTTGTAGCCGTGAAGTTTTACAATTTGTGCCATTAAATCTTCCGGAGCGGCAATCCAGCCGATTCGCCATCCTGTCATGGCAAAACTTTTTGAAAAACCGTTGAGGATGATGGTATAGTCTTTCATGCCGGGGAAGGAACCGATAGAAACGTGTTCTGCTCCGTCGTAAACAAGTTCGCAGTAAATTTCGTCACTGATGCACCACATCTGATGCTTTTTGATGACTTCTGCTATTTTTTCAAGCTCGGCTTTTGGAATCATGGTACCGGTAGGATTGTTGGGGCTGCACATCATAATGCCCTTGGTTTTGGGAGTGCAGGCTTTTTCAATCTGTTCTGCGGTGGGGTAAAAACCGTTTACGCTTGTGTCAAGTTCAATTACAGTTGCACCGGTAAGGTTTGCAAGAGGAGTGTAGTTTACATAGCAGGGGGTACAAACCAGAAGTTCGTCTCCCGGATTAAGGATGGCACGGAGAACTGCATCTACGCCTTCGCTGGCACCCACAGTTACAAGAATTTCTTTTCTGGGATTATAGTAAAGGCTGTATTTTTCCATGTAGCGGGCAATTTCTTCACGCAGCTCAAGAAGACCCCAGTTACTGGTGTAAGAGGTCTGTCCTTTTTCCAGATGGTAAAAGGCTTCTTCCCTCATGAGCCAGGGAGTTGGAAAATCCGGTTCACCTACAGAAAGAGAAATTACATCATCATGACCGATAAGGAGTTCAAAGAATTTGCGGATGCCGGAAGGAGGAGTGGCAACCATTGCTTTACTGAATTTGTCTTCTCTGGTGTTCATGCAATTACTCCTTCGCGACTGTCAGTGTTTTTTTCTACGTATACGATGTCGTTTTCTTTGTAAGTTTTAAGGAAGAAATGTGTTTTTGTGGAACGCACGCCTTCCAGGGTAGAAAGTTTTCTGGCAACAAAAAGTGCAACGTCCTGCAGGGTGTCGCCTTCAATCACCACTTTAAGGTCATAGCCTCCGCTCATAAGGTAAAGGCTTTTTACCTGCGGGAAGCGGTATATTCTGTCGGCAATTCCGTCAAAGCCGTGTTCTCTTTCCGGAGCACACTGAATTTCAATTTCAGCACGGACTGCTCCGTGTTTGGCGCTGTCTTTTTCAGGGTTGATTATTGTGGCGTATTTCATAATGACGCCTTCGTTTTCCAGTGACTGAATGATACTCTGAACTTCGGGAACAGTCTTTTTTGTCATTGCGGCAATGTCTTCTGCAGAAATGCGTGCATTGTCTCTAAGCAGATTTAAGATTTCTTCTGTGCCGTCCATGGGTTCCTCCCTATTCATATTGGCTTATTTCAAGAGAATACTGTATTTTGCACTTTTAAGCAATGGAAGGGGTTCCCGGTGGGAGTGGCAGTATTCATTCTATTTTAGACCTCCGCTTCACAAGTAAAGGTCATCCGCTCCCCAGTGGCAGGGTGGGTAAAACTTAACTTTGCTGCATGAAGCATCAGTCTCTCTCCCGGAAGGCAGGTTCCGTAGAGGGTGTCGCCGATGATGGGTATGCCAAAACCATGACTGTCTGCGCTG
>JAEEKM010000081.1 GCA_016282455.1 Treponema sp.
ACAGGATTCAAAAGGCACCTTCTGGATCAGCATGGGAGACTTGGGTTTTGTAAAACTTAACAACGGAACTATAGAAAGACTAAAAACCGGAACAAAACTGGACCACACTCCCTGTGCCACAGTCTTCATGGAAGAAAACGGAAACATCTGGTTTGGAACGGAAAAAGGTCTTGTAGTTTACGCAGGCGGAAAATACACCGAATACAGCGGACTTGGTTTAACCACTGCAAACATAAATAAAATCATAAAAGACAGGGAATCCAACATCTGGTTTGCAACAGACAGAAACGGTGTGGGAAAAATGACGGAAGCAAAGTTCCATGTATTCCACACGGAAACAGTTGTAAATGCCCTCGCAGAAGGTAAAAGCATCGGAAGAAAAAATCAGATGAACAGTGTTATCTGGCTTGGAACAGATAAAGGTCTCCTCTGCTACAGAAACGAAGTTCAGGTTGAAAATGACCTCACAAAGTTCTGTAATGGACTCCGCATTCGGGATGTAACCACCTGTGAAAACGGAGACATACTTGTAAGCTGCTACACAAAACCCGGTCAGATAAGATATGAATCTAATACAGGAAAAATTACTACCTGGTCAAAAGATGAAGGGCTTGCAGGAAACAAAGTGAGGGTTGCAATAGAAACTGCCCCAAATGAACTTTACATAGGAACAACTACAGGCCTTACAATCATTCATGCAGACGGAAGCATGAAAACCTTAAAGCAGGCAGACGGGCTTGAAAACGAGTACGTAATGGCCCTGTATAAAGATGAAGACGGAATTGTCTGGATTGGAACAGACGGCGGCGGAATCTTCCTCATGAAAGATGAAAAAGTTTTCTCTCACCTTACCTCAGAAGACGGACTTGCAGGAAACGTAATTTTTAAAATCAGTAAGGAAAAAGACGGACGCTACTGGATATGCAGCGGAAGCGGAATTACCCGTTGTGGAAAAATAAATGAAAAGACTGGTAAACCGGCAAGTTTTTTCACAATAAACTCAGAGACAGGTCTGGGAACCGATTCAGTTTTCCAGGCAATAATTGACACATCAAACATAGTCTGGATGACAAGCAATCACGGCATCTCCTCAGTTCCACTTCAGGAAATAATAGAAGTAGAAAACAAAAAACGCCATTCACTGAACACAAAGTATTACAACAGGGATGACGGACTTGATTCAGACGGACCGACCTCTACTTCAAAAAGCATAAGGGACAAGTACGGAAGACTCTGGTTTACAATGGTAGACGGAGTTTCTGTCTACGACCCCCTTCATGTAAAAGAAAATCCCATCATGCCGCTTGTTCACATAGAAAGTGTTTCTGTAGACAACGTTGAATACAAAAACTCCCGCGGAGAAATCATCTTAAAGCCGGGCACAAAACGCGTAGACATTAAATTTACAGGTCTCAGTTTTGACGCGCCCGAACGCATTTCCTTTACTCACCAGCTTACAGGTTTTGATGACAGATTCACGGAGCCTTCCCCGGAACGAGTTGTTTCCTACACAAACCTCAAGCCCGGCAGACACATTTTCTATGTTAATGCAATCAACGGAGACGGAAATATTTCCCAGCAGGAAGCGGCAAAACTTTTTGTACAGAAACCATACTTTTACCAGATGCCTCTTTTCTGGGTGATAATGGCAATCATTCTCTTAGGAACACTTGTTACGGCTTTCATGATTCATGAACAGGCCCAGTACAGGGAAAAACTTAAACTGGAAGCAATGGTAAAATTAAAGACTGCCGACCTTAAAAGGGAGAAAGATAATTCTGACAGGTTGCTTCGTTCCATTCTTCCCGATAAAATAGCAGATGAACTTAAGGGTGGAGAGATTCACGCAATCGGTGAAGACTTTGATGATGCAACACTACTCTTCTCCGACATTGTTGGTTTTACGAATGTTTCAAGCGGACACACTGCGTCAGAAATTGTAACGGCATTAAATGATCTTTTCAGCCGCTTTGATGACAGGGCAAAGGAAATGGGAGTTGAAAAAATTAAAACCATAGGAGATGCCTACATGGCAGCCTGCGGTATTCCCTCCCCAAATCCGGATCATGCAAAAATCATGATTGAGTTTGCAAAAGCCATGTACAGGGATCTTGCAGAATACAACAAGACGGCCTCCATTCAGTTCAACCTGAGGATAGGTCTTAACTGCGGTCCCGTAACGGCAGGTGTAATCGGACGGACAAAATTCATTTACGACGTCTGGGGAAACACGGTGAATGTTGCAAGCAGAATGGAAACTGCCGCAAGCCCCGGAGGAATAAGAGTTTCAGAAACCGTGTACGAGCACTTAAAGGATGAAGCAGAGAGTCTGGGAATAAAATTCTCTGAGCCCATTGAATGCAACATCAAGGGCAAGGGGCTTATGACCACTTACGATATTTTGTAATTTCACAGGGAGAAATAAATAATATGAAATTCAGCATCAGAGTTTTTGCAGTAAGTTTGATGGGTGCAGCACTTTTATGTTCCTGCACAAAAAAAGAAGACAATACGGTAAAAGTGGGTTTGTTACATTCACTTTCCGGTACAATGGCAATCAGCGAAACGGCAGTTCGTGACAGTGAACTTCTTGCCATAAAAGAGTTAAACGAAAAAGGCGGAGTGCTTGGAAAAAAAATAGAAGCAGTTATTGAAGACGGTGAAAGCAATTCAGAAACCTTTGCAAAAAAAGCAATCAAACTTCTGGAAGAAGACAAAGTTGCAACAGTGTTCGGCTGCTGGACAAGTGATTCAAGAAAGGCAGTAAAACCTGTTTTTGAAGAAGATTACGGTCTTTTGTGGTACCCCGTTCAGTACGAAGGAATGGAAGCAAGTCCAAACATCATGTACATGGGGGCTTCTCCAAACCAGCAGGTTGTTCCCGCAGTGGACTATTGTGCCGAACACTTTGGAAAGAAAATGGTTCTTTTAGGAAGCGACTATGTTTTCCCCCGCACGGCAAATAAAATCATCAAAGCCCAGCTTACACAGCTGAAAGGCCAATGTGCCGGAGAAGAATATGTGGAACTCGGTCACAGTGATTTCAGCGAGATTATTGAAAAGATAAAAACTTCCCGCCCCAACATTATCATCAACACTTTAAATGGTGACTCAAACATTGCTTTCTTTAAGCAGCTTACAGAGGCGGGCATTACTTCAGAAGTTATTCCAGTAATGAGTTTTTCCATTGCAGAAGAAGAAGTGAATGCTATCGGAGAAGAAAACCTTAAGGGACACCTGGTTTCCTGGAACTACTATGAAACTACGGAAACTTCAGAAAATGAATTATTTGTAAAAGAATACAAGGAAGCCTACGGAGAAGAACGTTACACAGGCGACCCCATAGAAGCAGGATACATTGCCGTTCACATGTGGGCCATGGCCTGTGAAAAAGCCGGAACCTTTGATGTAGAAAGCGTTCGCATGGCGGCAAAGGGCTTGAGTTTTACAGCCCCCGAAGGCAAGGTAACGATTGACGGAGGAAACCAGCACCTTTACAAGCAGGTCAGAATCGGTAGGATTCAGGATGACGGTTCCATTACAGAAATTTGGGCAACTCAGGGAGCAATTAAACCTGACCCCTACCTGAGTACTTATGCCTGGGCAAGAGGACTGTAAAAAAAATTAAAAATTTTCTAAAAAAAACTGCACCATGCTTGACACAATTCGGGCTTTCTGATATATTCCTTTATGTCGATTACATGGTGCCTGTAGTTCAGCGGTAGAATCCCAGATTGTGGATCTGGTTGTCGTGGGTTCGAAACCCACCAGGCACCCAGCACGAACTACAGCAAACGGTAGCTGATGAATTGCGTTCGTAGCTCAACTGGATAGAGCAACGGACTTCGAATCCGTAGGTTGCACGTTCGAGCCGTGTCGGACGCATTTTCTTATTCGGGCGATTAGCTCAGC
>JAEEKM010000082.1 GCA_016282455.1 Treponema sp.
CCGAAACAACTTATTTTTATATTTCAATTTCTGAATTAAATATTCCAATTCAATATGAAATAACTTATCAGAATGTAAAAAAATGGGTAGATAGTATAGGTAGTACTTGGATTCAAGTTATTGCAGAAATAACAAATACAGGAAAGTCCCCCATCTACCTTTCATCCGGCTCATATGAATTAGAAGATTCTTCAGGTAGTATAATACAGGTTGAAGATTATGTTTCTATAAAACCAACTATTATCTTGGAAAATGAAAAAGCATATTTCTATGATGAAACACAAATGGATATGCCTTCTTCTGACATTGGAAAATTAATACCTCATTTTACAGCAAAACAAGCAAAATCTATTCCTCCAAAGATTGATATAACTGAAATCAGTGTTATTGATTCAATGCTTGGTCCCAAAGCAATAGGTAGAATAAAAAATGTATCTGATGCAGATATTACTACTTATGTATATGTTTCTGTCGTTTTATTTGACAACAAAAATCATCCGATAGGTGTATTATCTGATACCCTGTCAGATGATTTTTTAATAGATTCAACAATGGCTTTCGAAGCGACGAATACATATCTGCATAATATAGTTACTTTAGAGGCAGTTTCATCTTATAAAACTTACGTATATCCTTTAGTCATACAGTTTTAAAAAGTGTTTTTAATTGACTCGGAATAAATCTTAAAAGTTGCCGGTAAGTCAAAATTACCGGCGATTTAGAAAATAAGGTGAAGTTATATGTATAACCAACAGTTCTGGGAAAAATCCTTAGTACAATAATTTAGCCCTTTTACTCCCACCAGTCCTCAACTCTGAGCATGCTGTTTTTTACAAGCGGTTCAAAGTCGGCGGTGTTGTGGGTTACGAGAATCATGTTGTTGGCAATTGCGGTGGCCGCAATCTGGCTGTCGCAGTAAGGAACAGGTGTTCCAAGGTTTTCGCACCTGGCCCGGAGTTCACCGCAAATCTGACTTGCAAAACCGTCGTAGGGGATGATTTCGTAAGTTTCTTTTGCGGTCTGCAGGCATTCTAAAACTTTCTGTTTCTTTTTCCCTTCCGGCATGCGGTCGTAGCCCTGTACAAATTCCTGCCAGACAACAGAACAGGTTGCACATAGTTCTTCTTTTTCCAGAATTTTTTTTATTGTAGACTGATTGGGAAATGGTTTTGAAAATTCTGAAATTACATTTGTGTCGAGTAAGTAGATTGGTCTCATGTTAACCCCACATTTCATCAAGTTTTTTATAGTATTTTTCATCAGGATATTCTTTGGGTGGTAGCGGAAGTCCTTCATCATCCAGAACGTCCTTGTATTTTTCCCTGATGCGGGCCATCTTTTCTACAAAGCTGAGTTTGGGTTTGCGCTCCTGGTATTCTGCATAACTGATGATAACAGCCACAGGTTTGTCATGCCGGGTAAGTTCCACAGGTTCTCCGCCTTCTGCTAGTTTTACTAAAGAAGAAAAATTGTTCCTTGCGTCATAAATAGAAGCTCTGCACATAAGCACCTCCTTCAAAATCAAAACTCTATATATAGAATAATATGTAAATGGCTAGAAGTCAAGTCTTATGGCTAAAAATGAAAAAAATCAACCGTATGGAAAAAATGCCTTCTTCATGCTAACATCACCTCATGCACGAATTAGGAATTGTTTTTCACGTGATTGACCGGGTGGAAGAAGTTGCAAAAGAAAACGATGTAAAGCACATTTCAAAAGTAACTCTGGAAATTGGAGAAGTGTCCGGCGTTGTTCATGAATACCTTACTGACTGCTGGAAGTGGGCAGTGAACGGAGAGAAAGCAAAGAGTGAAGTTTTGCGCGGCAGTCAGCTTTGCATACAGAGTCTTCCTGCAGTAACCGTCTGTAATTCCTGCACAAAAACTTATGAAACCGTTAAGTACGGAAGAATCTGTCCCTTCTGCAAAAGTGAAGATACAGTTCTGCTTTCCGGTAATGAAATGTCTATTAAAGAAATTGAGGCGGATTAAAGCAGATTGAAATAATTTACAATCAGTTTTATAATCGGCATACATTTACAAAATGAGGTGTGCAAAATGAAAATCGAAACAAAATGCATTCAGGCAGGTTATGAACCAAAGAACGGTGAGTCCAGGATGATTCCAATCATTCAGAGTACCACTTTTAAATAGGACACTAGTGAAGACATGGGAAAACTTTTTGACCTTCAGGCCAGCGGATATTTTTACTCCCGTCTCCAGAACCCAACAAACGATATGGTTGCCGCAAAGATTGCATCCCTCGAAGGTGGAAGTGCTGCAATGCTCACTGGCTCAGGTCAGGCCGCTAACTTTTTTGCAGTCTTTAACATTGCAAATGCAGGTGATCACGTTGTAGTTTCTTCAACAATTTATGGAGGAACTTTTAACCTCTTTAACGTAACCATGCGCAAGATGGGAATTGATTTTACTTTTGTAGATCCTGACTGCACTGACGAAGAACTGGAAAAAGCTTTTAAGCCAAACACAAAGGCAGTTTTCGGAGAGACCATTGCAAATCCCGCTCTTGTTGTTTTTGATATTGAACGATTTGCAAAAGCCGCACATGCTCACGGGGTTCCGCTTATTGTGGACAACACTTTTGCAACTCCCGTTAACTGCCGCCCGATTGAGTGGGGCTGCGACATCGTAACTCATTCCACAACAAAATACATGGACGGTCATGATGCAACCGTTGGCGGAGTAATTGTTGACGGCGGAAAGTTTGACTGGATGGCTCACAAAGAAAAGTTCCCCGGTCTCTGTACACCCGATGAATCTTACCACGGAATAACTTATGCAGAACAGTTTGGAAAAGAAGGCGCTTTTATTACCAAAGCTACAGCCCAGCTTATGCGCGACTTTGGTGCAGTTCAGTCTCCCTTTAACGCATACATTTTAAATCTTGGACTTGAATCACTTCCTGTAAGGATGCAGCGTCACTGTGAAAATGCACAGAAGGTTGCTGAGTTCCTTGCAGGACACAAAAATGTTGCATGGGTAAATTATCCCGGACTCAAAGACAACAAGTATTATGAGCGTGCAAAAAAATATATGCCCAATGGAACCTGTGGTGTAATTTCCTTTGGAGTTAAGGGCGGAAGAAAAGCTGCTGAAACTTTCATGAAAGGACTTCATGTTGCAATGATAGCCACTCATGTTGCTGATGCTCACTCCTGTGTCCTTCATCCTGCTTCTTCAACTCACAGACAGCTCACAGACGAAGAACTTCTTGCAGGCGGTGTGTCTCCTGATTTGGTGCGCTTCTCGGTTGGTCTTGAAAATGTAGATGACATCATCAGCGACATTAAACAGGCACTGGAAGCAATTTAATTTTTTCTAACTGACTCCTGTCCTAAAAAAAATAAAGCGGTGGTTTTGGTTTTCAAAATCATCGCTTTTCTACTTTTTACACAAGCCCTTTTTATGCTACACTTGATCCATGAAAAAGAAAATAAAAAAATCCTTTGCCGCGAAAATGTTTTTTCTTCTTCCTGCTTTTTTACTTTCGCTTGTTTTTGTTTCCTGTACTTCCGTTAAAAACTCTGAACTTCTAAATCGTGAGGAATGGAATACTAACTACACTTATGTTTTTGTCCACGGACTTTCAGGCTGGGGGCATTACGATTCCATAAACAATTTTTTTCCATACTGGGGAATGAAAAGCGGTTCACTTTTTAAGCCCTTAAAAAAATGCGGCTTTGACGTGCATGATGCTTCCGTTGCACCACAGGGGAGTGCCTGGGACAGGGCCTGTGAACTTTATGCCCAGCTTACAGGAAGTCGAACTGATTATGGTGCTGAACATTCTAAGCGCGCAGGTCATGAAAGGTTTGGTCGTGATTTTTCAAAAGAGCCTCTTATTAAGCAATGGGATTCTGAACACAAGATAAATCTTTTTGGACATTCCTTTGGCGGAGTAACGGTTCGTCTTCTTGCCCACCTTATGGTCCAGGGGTCTGAAGCTGAACGAAATGCCACTCCGGAAAATGAACTGTCGCCTCTTTTTGCAGGAGGTCATGCTGACTGGATTTATTCTGTCACAACTCTTGCTGCCCCCCACAACGGAACTTCTGCCTACCACATTCCGGATCCCAATCCCCAGGAAAAAACGGGTATGCAGAAAATGATGGACAAGCGCAATGCTCCCCGGGAAGACGGCCGTGCTTCTTTTGACAATGCCGCTTATGACATGCACCTGGAGAACGCCCGAGAGATAAACAGCTGGCTTTCTACTATTAAAGAAGCATTTTATTTTTCATATTCCTGTTATGCCACACTTGAGAATGCTGACGGGATACAGGTTCCTGAAGAAAGTATTATGGAAAATCTTTTTGAAAGAACATCTGCCCGTATGGGAGCCTTTGAAGGAACTGCGCCGGACGGAACTGTTTTCACAAAAGACTGGCAGAAAAACGATGGTCTTGTAAATACAATCTCTGCCCTTGCTCCGGATTTTTCTGACAGGTCTGATTTTTCTGATGAAATGTGGAAGGAAACGCCTTCTTTACAAAAGGGAGTCTGGTATGTAATGCCCCTTTACCACGGAGACCACA
>JAEEKM010000083.1 GCA_016282455.1 Treponema sp.
TCAGATTCTGTTCCTGATGTTTTTGTTTATAATCCCAATGATGGTGAGCTTGATGACTATGAACTTCTTCTGGCAATTTATACATCCTTATACGGCGGAACTGTCATTATAGATAATCCTACTGCTCAGGATCTTATTGATTTTGCAGACCAGATTGATAAATGCCTGAAACTGGAGGAGGAAGAATACACACGCGAACTTATTGATTTTGCAGGCCAGATTGATAAATGTCTGGAAGAGGAAGAGGAAGAATACACAAGTGAACTTTCTGAGGTGAGTGGATATAGCCTTGCGCATTTTTTCTCTGACGCAAGGTTAAATTATCTGAAAGGACTTGAAAATAAAGATACTGCTAAATATGAGGCACTGGCCATCAGGGAAGATGATGCTTACTATGTGCACCCTATTAACGAGGTTGAAAGCGGTTTTTCTAAGATTACGACAGGTGCCGGATCTGGAGACGAAATAACATTAACTTTTGACGAGAACGGAGCAGTTGTAGAAGAAGTTAAGAAAGACAACCAGACTTCTGCTTATGTCAATACACTCTCAGATGAAGAATATGAAAGAATCAGGGCAGATGCTATTGAGGATTTTGCCGCATGGATTACTGCAGAAGAGGAGGAGGTAAGCCGTTCTGCAGAAGATTCCCCTGACACTCCCCAGACTTTTGTGCATAGTTTTACTGTTGTGTTTTCCAAGGACGATATTCCCCACTACGATGGACGATACAACGGAAGGGCAGAGACCGTTCAGTTAAAAACTAGTGTCTGGGCCGCCTGTAAAATTGACGATAAGGCAGACTATTACCTTGTAAGAAACACTGCAATCTGCCACAATGAGGAACTTAAGTATGTACGCGAGTGGAATACTGAAGACGGTTACTACTTTGTGAGCCCCCATATGGACTATTGTAAAGTGTTGTGTCATTTGGGCAACGAAGATGAACTCCGTGGACTGCTTTTTCCGAATGCACAAGAAGGCTATTCACCCAAAGCCACTGAAGGTGAAGTAAAGAATTTCCTGCCGGTTACTAAGCAGTTAGAGCTGTCTGGTGAGGTAGGTTTTTGTAAAAGAGGCCTTGATGGCGGAAGTAGTTCAGGTTTCTCTCATCTTGAGAATATTATTAGTGAAATTCCTGAAATAGAGGTCTTCTTTAACACTGATGGCTGCAACGCAACCTGGGAGTTTAAGGGACCTGAATTAAAATTAAACAGAAACATCTTAGCTAAATTGAGGATTATAGGTCCAACCTGCGATGACCCTGCTCCAATACAGACTCAGACTGCAATTTTTGACACACTTGCCCTTTATGTAATGCCTTCCGATAAATATGCGGACAATTGCCAGGTGCCATTGTATACCGAATGCCAGATTAGCATTAGAATGCTTGCACTCTGGTTTACCGGACAAATGAGTTGTTCCTACAGAGATCCATATCAATTCGTTTCACAATACGATGTAGAGTTTATTACAAAACCCAATAACGCATATGGCAATTATGACTGGAAGTTTGAGGCTCCTGCAGGCTGTACTGAAGAGCAAATCAAGGAGTTTACCGAGGCTTTTACTAAACTGGGTTTCAATGAATCAGTAAAGATTTATGGTGTGCGCGATATCTCGACAGATGATTATGCCCCCATTGATAAGGTTGCACACGATACAGGCGTTGCTTTTAGGAAAAAACTCGCATCTTCAGGACTGGCGGGGCAGTTTGTAAGGAAATATAACTTGGCGAAAGGCTTCAAGTTTAAAATAGTAAACCATGATAGCCAAAAGCAGGTATATACCCTCGAGATTCCTTATATTGAACAGAATGAAGATGACGAACAGAACTAATAGGGGCTGCCGGTAATTGAATGTCAACGGTCATTATGTTTCGACAGTCTCAACAAGCAGGGCTCTCGAAATGACCATAATAATCCTTATCTAAAACTTGAAATCCTCTTTTTATGTGCTAAAATTCATAAAAGGAGGATTTCTTTATGAGAAAGACACATCTTTTTATAAGTACCATACTTCTTGCATTTGCTTTTGTTCTGATCTCCTGTCCTAATGGTACGGGAAACAATGTGGAGACTAATCCAGAAAATACTGAAAATCATACCGTCTACATTGCATCTACAAATTTGTCAGACTATATGCAGGCTTCCTTAAAAGCAGCGGGGCTTGAGGAGACAAATGATGCCAAAACTGTTCCTGATGTTTTTGTTTTCAGGGCTGACGATACTCTTTCTGAGGCTGATCTTGTTCTTGCCATGGAAACCTGTTTTGCAGGAAAAACTCTTATGGTAGACAGTGTTTCTGCAGAAAGTTTTTTTTCCTTTTCTGACCAGCTGGATACTTTCCTTTCAAAAGATGAAAATGAATACTACAGCGACATGTGCGATGTGTATCCTTATTCCATAAAGAATATTTTTTCTGCCGAACTTAAGGATGCTCTCAGCGATGTTGAGTCCGAACTTCAGGATGACATTATTTATGAATCAATTGCCATGAGAAAGAATCAGATTTATTATGTGCATGATCTTGATGAAGTGTTTTCTGACTATTATGCTGATGAAGTTAAGGATGCTGACGCTAAATCTGTAACAAACGAGGATCCATCTGCTTCTGCAACTAACTCTGATGACTTTACTGAAGTAAAAGACACCGTCACAAGTACTCAGAAGGAGCCTGGCGCCGCACTTCTTAAAGAAGATTTAGACCGCGTAACTGCAGATTCTCTTGCAGACTTTGGTAACTGGATAAAATATACAGGAAATACTGCCGCCCGTTCTGCAATTGATGATGCCAAAACTGCCCAGACTTTTGTGCACAACTTTAATGCAAAGTTCAGCTCTACCAGTGACCACTACGACGGACGCTATAACGGAAGGGTAGAGAATGTTCAGGTTACAACCAGTGTCTGGACTGCATGTGACATTGATAAGAAAAAAGACTATTATCTTGTAAAAACTTCTGCTGTCTGCCACAACGAGCAGCTTAACTACAAGGTTGAATGGGACGACAAGTATGTGAGCCCCTGGATGGACTACTGTGAACTTACCACTTCTCTTGGAGACGGATACGCTTCTCTGGCACAAAGTGACTGTAAGCCCCAGACAACACAGGGAAGTACTAGTTTTTCAATTTCACAGGGCTTTAGCCTGAGTGGTAATGTAGGCTTTAACTCCAATGGCCCCACTGGCGGTGTCGGCGTGGGTTATTCTTACAGTGAGAGTACCAGCCGCTCTATTCCCGATATCTCTGTAAATCTTACCGTTGATGCAAATGGTAAAAATGCAAAATGGAAGTTTGCAGGACCTGATATTAAAGCTGAGTGGAGTGGACTTGTTACTAAGTGTGACGGTGCAAAACCCATTCAGACTAACACAGCAATTTTTGACACACTTGCCCTTTACAAAATGGATTCCTGGAACTACTGGAAAGAGGAAAAAGTACCTGTTAGTTCAAGATGTGAGGTAC
Source organism: Treponema sp. (assembly GCA_016282455.1). GTDB lineage: Bacteria > Spirochaetota > Spirochaetia > Treponematales > Treponemataceae > Treponema_D. The sequence goes on from JAEEKM010000083.1 coordinate 3,469, forward strand.
ATCTTAAAATGCTTACCGCCTGGCTTACCAACCTTGGACTCACCCTTAACTGGAAGAAACCGGGTTACCTTACCTGGCACAATTATACAGATTATGTGAAAAAGCCCAGCAACACTTACTGTAATTACATTATGTATTTTGATGCTCCAGAGAACTCAACTCCCGAGAGAATTGATCTCTATAATAAGATTCTTAAAGAATATATTACTGACTGGAATTCTTCAGTAAGATACTACGGTCTCCGCGATACTGCTAAGTCTGCTGACTACTCAAGGGTTAATGAGATTGCCAGAAAACATTTCTCTTCTACCGAGAAGTACATTAACAGTAATAAGGATGTTTTAAAGGCCAGAGGTTTTTCAGGAAAGTTCACGTTTAAGATTAAAAACGATGACACAAACACTGAATTAAAAACCTTTGAGGTAACTTTCTAAAAAACAAAAGCCCCTAAAAAAACACAAATTTATTGTTGCTTTTTTTGGGGTGATGTGTTACTGTAGTAGTAACCTAAAATACGACGAGGTGTAACATGGCTTACAAAATTTCTGATGAGTGCATCAACTGTGGTGCCTGTGAGAGTGAATGCCCTTCAGAGGCTATCAGCGAAGTAAATGACAAGCGCGAGGTTGCTGCTGACAAATGCGTGAGCTGCGGTTCTTGTGCTGCAGTTTGCCCGGTGGGAGCAATCTCAGAGTAAAGTACGGTTTTTTATAAACTTGTACAGGAGGCTTCCGTGTGCGGTCTGTTCCGCTTTCGGGAGCCTTTCTTTTTTCATTAAAAAAATGCGGCGGGTGTCATGAAATCTTCTTTTTCAAAAGGTCTTTCTAAAGTAGCCTATTCCTTTGTAAAAATTCTTCTTCTTGCCCTGATTGTTCTTGCAGCGGGTTTTGGTCTTGTTTACCCCCTTTGGAAGTGGGCAACTCTTTCTCCAAAAACTTATACTTTTTTTATATTCCTTCTCCTTGGTGGACTTTTGTGCTACGGTCTTGTCCGTGCCTTTATAAAACTTGGTAAAAGAGAATTCTTTTTTCGTGCCTTAAAAATTCTAATTCTTGCAGGCGGTATTTTCCTTACCCTCTGGCTGCTTTTTTCCCTACACAGACTTTTTGCCCTTCTTTCTCTTGCGGGAACAGTAGTTCTTTTTGTTTTGCTTCAGGCAGGTAAAGGTTCAAGGTGAGAAAATTATTTTTTCCGCTGATTTTTATTTTTTTATTTCAACTGCCGCTTTTTTCTCAAAGTCAGAATGAAAGCCGCTCTATTTACCCCCTTATTCCTTTTTTAAATTCCAGGGATGTACTTTTTAAGCAGTATCAGGAAGATGTAGAAGATGCATCTAAAGCCTTTGCTTCAAGAAAAGATGTTCCCCTTAACTTTTACTCATACAGGGTGAAGAAAGAAGATTCAATTTTTTCCATTGCATCCCGTTCTTCCCTGCGCTACGACTCCCTTGCAAGCCTTAATTCTCTGGAAAATTCCTTTTCACTAAAAGAGGGGAGCCTTATAACCCTTCCTGTTTCAAACGGAGTGTATATTGCAGACCTTCCCCAGACTCCCATTGATTTTTTACTTCGCCGCCAGTATGCGGGACTTTTGTTTTCTGACCAGGCTTCTGAAAAAAACTACCGTTCCCCTGTGGCCTGTTTTGTAAACGGAAAGAAATACTATTTTATTCCCGACGGAAAGTTTTCTCCGGAAGTGAGGGCTTTTTTTGTTAATACGGCCATGTACCTTCCTGTGGAAAGCAGCGTTTTGTCTTCGGAATTCGGCATGAGGGTTAGCCCCATAAGCGGTAAGTGGAAAATGCACCATGGAATAGATCTTGCCTGTCCTTTGGGAAGTGAGGTTTTTGCCTGCCGGTCGGGAACTGTGCTTTCTGTAACGGAAATGGACAGTGTTTACGGAAACTATATTGTTTTGTCTCACGAAGGGGGAATGACCAGCCTTTATGCCCACCTTAAGGATTTTTCCGTTAAAAAAGGGGATATTGTCGCTGGCGGCAGGGTTATCGGTCACGTAGGGCTTACCGGTCTTACCACAGGTCCCCACCTTCACTTTGAAATAAGAAACAATGGCAGGGCAGAAGACCCGGCAAAATACTTTGACAAGTAAAAAGTGCCCTAAAAAACATTTCACTTTTTGCCTTTTTTGTATTATATTAAAAGCATGAGTGAAGAAAATACACAGCTTCCTGCAGAAGCCCAGTTACCAAATAAGCTTACAATCATTCCGATTGGCGGCCGTCCCATTTTTCCGGGAATTTTTACACCACTTATGGTGAACAACAACGAAGATGCAAAGGCAATAGAAAAAGCCTATTCCGAAGAAGGATACATTGGTATTGTCATGCTCAAGGCAGACGAAGAAAAGCCTACCATGCTTGACCTTTACAGCGTTGGAACCGTTGCAAGAATCATCAAGAAAATCAATCTTCCTGACGGCGGAGTGAACGTTTTTGTTTCTACCCAGCAGCGTTTTAAAATCCGCAAAATAATCAGTAAGGAAAATCCCATGGTTGCGGCTGTGGAATACCTTGATGATATTGATGCAGATACTTTTGAAGTAAAAGCCTACACCCGTGCCCTTATCAGCGAGATGAAGGAAGTGAGTGAAGGAAACCCCATGTTCAGCGAAGAAATGCGCCTTAACATGGTGAACATTGACCAGCCGGGTAAAATTGCAGACTTTATTGCTTCCATCCTGAATATTGAAAAAGAGGAACAGCAGAAGGTTCTTGAAACCCTTAATGTGCGCACCCGAATGGAAATGGTTCTGGGCTACATTAAAAAGGAACAGGAAATTCTTCGTGTTCAGAAAAAAATTCAGAATGAGCTGAATGAAAAGGTTGAAAAAAATCAGCGCGACTACTTCCTGCGTGAAGAAATGAAGGCTATTCAGGAAGAACTTGGCATTGCAGGTGATTCTAAAACCAGCGACTACCAGAAGTTTAAGGCTAAGATTGAGTCTTTTGCTTTTACCGGCGAAGTTAAGGAAACTGTGGAAAGTGAACTGGAAAAGTTCCAGCTGCTTGACCCCCATGACCCTGAATACAACCAGAGCAGAAATTACCTTGACATTGTATGCTCCCTTCCCTGGAATGATACTCCTCTTGAAGCCTATGACCTTAGTGCCGCAGAGGCTACTCTTGAAAAAGACCATTATGGACTTGAAGACGTAAAAAAACGCATCCTTGAGTATCTTTCCGTGCGTAAACTTAAGGGAGATGGAAAGGGCAGTGTGCTTATTCTTGTGGGACCGCCTGGAGTTGGAAAAACCA
>JAEEKM010000084.1 GCA_016282455.1 Treponema sp.
TCTTCTTTCATATCTTAAGACTGAAAAAAAAGAAATACCTCTTCTTGGACTTCCAGGTTGTGTTATGTATAATAAGCGTACGGTTTTTGATTTACTTTTGCCAAGAATTATTGCAGGAGAAAAACTTACTGAATATGATATAAATGTTCTGGGCGAAGGAGGACTTTGTCTTTCCTGTCCTGAATGTCATTTTCCAAACTGCGCTTTTGGAAAAGGGGGAATGCTGTGAATGGTTTAACTCATATAGATGAAAAAGGAAACGCCGTAATGGTGGATGTGACTGAAAAAAAAGAAAGCCTAAGGTTTGCAAAAGCAAGCGGAAAAATCAGTCTTAAGCCTGAAGTGATTGCCGCAGTTTCAGAAGGAAGTCTCCCTAAAGGCGATGTGCTTGCTGCTGCAAGAATTGCTGGAATCATGGCGGCAAAAAAAACATCAGAACTTATTCCTCTTTGTCATCCTCTTTTTCTTTCAAAAGTTTCCGTGGATTTTAAAATCCTTTCTGAAGAAAATGAAATAGAGTGTTTCTGTTCCGTAAAGTTAGTCGGGAAAACTGGAGCAGAAATGGAAGCCTTAACCGGAGTGAGTGTTGCCCTTCTTACCATTTACGACATGTGTAAGGCAATGGATAAATCAATGGAAATCGGAGAGATTCATCTTGATGAAAAATCAGGCGGAAAGTCTGGAACTTATATAAGGAAGAATCTGATATGAAGAAGCTTTCTGAAAAAAATGAAAAGAAGTGGAATGCAGGCAGAAAATTTATAGCACGCTTTGCCACAGTCTGTCTTTTACTTTTTATGCTTTTTCCAGTTTCCTGCGCTAAAGTTCAAAAAACCCGTGAAGTAGTTGTTCTTGCTGCCGCTTCTCTTGTGGATGTCTGCGGAGAATTAAAAAACATTTATGAAAAAGAAAATCCTTCTGTAAAAGTTTTATTTTCCTTTGGGGGTTCAGGTGCTTTACAGGCACAGATTGAAGCAGGGGTTCCGGGAGATATGTTTATTTCTGCTTCTAACAAACAGATGGATGCCCTCTTAACTAAGTCTCTTGTGGAAAAAGAAAGCGTAAAAACTCTTCTGCAGAATGAGGTGGTTCTTATCACTTACAGGGAGAGTGCCCTTTCTGATTTGACTTTTGATAATCTTACAGAAGAAAAAGTAAGAATGATTGCCATTGGAGATCCCATGAGTGTTCCAGTCGGTCAGTATACGGAAAAAATCTGTACTTACTTTGGAAACTGGGATGCGGTAAAAGAAAAAGCAAATTTTGCACAGGATGTGCGCACTGTTCTTTCCTGGGTAGAAAGCAAGGCCTGTGACTGTGGAATCGTTTATAAAACAGATGCCGCTTCTTCGGATAAAGTAAAAGTTCTTGCTGCCGCTCCGGAAAATTCCTGTCCGGCAGTTTTATATCCTGCGGGAATTCTTTCTTCTGCTAAGAACAAAGCAGACGCTTACCGTTTTGAAGACTTTTTGTTCTCTAAAAAAGCCGCAGAGGTTTTTGAAAAATACGGTTTTACTTTTGTAACTAAAGCACAGGAAGACTGATGGATTTTTCGCCCCTCTGGATATCTTTTAAAATTGCTCTTTTTGCAACCCTTATTACTTTTGTCCTTGGGGTTTTTGCTGCCTGGGCTGCAGGAAATGCAAAAAAAGCAAAACCTTTTATTGATGCCCTTCTTTCTCTTCCGCTTGTGCTTCCTCCAACGGTAACAGGTTTTATTCTCTTAATTCTTTTTGGAAGAACAAGTGCCCTGGGAAACTTTTTTATGGAGAGGGGAATAAATCTTCTTGTTACATGGCAGGGCGGAGTCTGTGCGGCAGTTGTCATTTCATTTCCAGTCATGTAAAGAACTGTGCGCGGAACCTTTGATCAGGTGGATGAAAGTATTCTTCAGGCGGCAAGAACTTTAGGCATGAGTGAGTTTAAGATTTTTAGAAAAATACTTCTTCCACTTTCACTTCCCGGAGTTGCGGCGGCGGTTGTTCTTTCCTTTGCACGTGCCTTAGGTGAGTTTGGGGCAACAATTATGGTAGCAGGAAACATTCCCGGTAAAACCCAGACAATGGCTCTTGCAGTTTACACTGCCATGCAGGCAGGTAACAGGGAACTTGCCTTTATCTGGGTAGGAATTATTTTTGCCATCTCTCTTGTAATTCTTCTTCTGATGAATCTGTTCTTTTACAGGTTTTCTTACAGGAGGGAATCGTGAAGCTTTCTGTTAATATAAAAAAACAGCTGCGTGATTTTACACTTACTGCAGATTTCTCCTGTGAGGAAAATATGATTTCTGTTCTTGGTTCTTCAGGGGCTGGAAAAAGCATGCTCTTAAAATGCATTGCGGGTATTGAAAAAGCAGACAGCGGAAAAATACTTTTAGGAGAAAGGGTTCTTTTTGACAGCGAAAAAAAAATAAATCTTCCGCCACAAAAAAGAAAAGTAGGCTACCTTTTTCAAAACTATGCAGTCTTTCCAAATATGACGGTAGAAGAAAATGTTTCCTGTGTGGCAAAAGATAAGAGTAAGGTTTCCTTTTACTTAGAAAAACTTTCTCTTGCTGGAAAAGAAAAATGTTTCCCTAAAAATCTTTCCGGAGGAGAACTTCAGAGGCTTGCCCTTGCGCGTTTACTTTCTAGTGAACCGGAAGTTCTTCTTTTTGACGAACCTTTTTCTGCCCTGGACAATCATTTAAAAACAGAACTGGAACTTATGCTTCTTTCTCTTGTGGAAGAAAAAAAATGTCCTTCCATACTTGTGACCCACGACAGAAATGAAGCTTTCAGGCTTTGTAAAAAAATAGCAGTTATGGAAAAAGGAAGTCTTTCTCCTTTAACGGAAAGAAATGTTTTTTTTGAAAATCCTTCAAGTCTTGCGGCGGCTAAACTTTCCGGCTGCAAAAACTTCACTTCTATTATCTGGAAAAATTCAACCACCGCTTTTGCCAGAGATTGGGGCATGGATGTTCATTTTAAAAATCCTGTTAAAGATTATGAAAAGAAAAAATATGCAGCCTTCAGGGCACATTATTTTCTTCAGGGCTTATCTGCTGAAGAAGAAAATACTTTCTCCTGCAAGGTAGAAAGAGTTGTTGAGGATACTTTTTCTTTTATGATATACTTCCGTGAAGGGAAAATTTTTCCTGAAAATGCTTCTTCTCTTTCTCCGTCACTGTTGTGCTGGGAAGTTCCAAAAGAAAACTGGACTTCCGTAGAGAAAGCAATAAAAGAAGACAGGCTCTTTGCAAAACTGGATGCATTAAAAATCATGCTTCTTGAAAAGTAGGCGCAGCGTGAATGATTCCTTTGGACGGCAGATAGAATACCTCAGACTTTCCATTACAGATAAATGTAATCTGCGCTGTTCCTATTGCATGCCTGAAAATGGAATAAAATATATTTCTCATAATGAAGTTTTAACCTACGAAGAAATTATCCGCTTTGTTTCAGTCCTTGCAAAGATGGGATTAAAAAAAGTTCGTCTTACAGGCGGAGAAGCTCTTGTAAGGCGGGACTGTGAACTTCTTGTAAAAGCCCTTCATTCAATCAGCGGCATTAAAGAAGTTTGTCTTACCACGAACGGATTTTTGTTAACGGAAAAAATTCCTCTTTTAAAAGAAGCAGGTCTTTCTTCCGTAAACATAAGTCTTGATACATTAAATGAAAAAACTTTTGAAAAAATAAGTCCGGGCTCTTCGGGGGTAAGTAAAGTTCTTGAAGCAGTAAGTGCAAGTCTTGAAGCGGGTTTTAAGGTAAAAATAAATTGTCTTCCCCTCAAAGGCGTGAACGAGTGTGAACTTGAAGAAATTGCCCTTCTTGCAAAAAAATATTTTCTTGACCTGCGTTTTATAGAACTCATGCCTATAGGAATGGGAAAAAATTATACCTTTGTTCCTTCAGAAAAAATTCTTTCTGATTTTGAGAAAACTTTTGGTAAGCCGGAGAAACTTTTAACCGACGAACATTCTCCTGCAAGATATTATTCGTTTAAAGATTTTAAAGGACGCCTTGGTTTTATTTCGCCTATGAGTCATTCTTTCTGCAGTTACTGTAACCGCATTCGTCTTACTGCGGACGGCAGGCTTAAACTCTGTCTCTGTTATGAAGACGGACTTGATGTAAAAAAACTGCTGCGTTCAAATGCAGATGATGAAAAAA
>JAEEKM010000085.1 GCA_016282455.1 Treponema sp.
AAAAAATATACTAGTCTTTAAAGCCTGCCCACTTTCTGACATTAGACAGTTTTTCTGCAAAGACATTTACTTCTTCTTCGGTGTTGTAAAAGTAAAGGCTTGCACGGGCGGTACTTCCCACACCAAGTTTTTGCATAAGGGGCTGGGCACAATGATGTCCTGCACGGATTGCAATACGTTCACTGTCCAGAATACTAGCAATGTCATGGGGGTGAACACCGTCAATGGTAAAGGTAACAATACCGCAGTGCTTTACAGGATCAGGGTGACCGATAATATGCACATGGGGAATGGCCTTCATTTTTTCTATAAGAAGTGAAGCAAGACGGTTATCGTTTTCTTCAATGTTTTCTATTCCAATCTGACTGAGGTAATCAATTGCTGCAGCAAGACCAACTGCCCCCGCTGCATTTACGGTTCCTGCCTCAAACTTGTGGGGAACTTCTGCATAGGTTACAATTCCACGGGTTACGTATTCAATCATCTCTCCGCCGCGGAGGAAGGGAGGCATTTTTTCAAGGATGTCTTTCTTTCCATAAAGGGCACCGATTCCCATGGGACCGCAGAGTTTATGTCCACTAAGGGCAAAAAAATCTGCCTCAAGTTCTTTTACGTCAACTTTAATGTGAGGGGTACTCTGGGCTCCGTCTACCACAACAAGGGCACCTTTTCCACCGTTACCTGTTTTGTGGGCATAAGAGGCAATTTCTTTTACAGGGTTTGTAATGCCAAAAACATTACTCACGTGACAGAGGGCCACAAGCTTAGTTTTTTCAGTAATTTTTGTCTGCCATTCGGAGGGAGGAATTACGCCGTCATCCTGGCACTCAAGGAAAACACAGTTTGCTTTTTTTGCATCACAAACCATTTTCCAGGGAAGGAAATTTGAGTGATGTTCCATAGCGGTAACAACAATTTCATCCCCTTCGTTTACGTTTGCCATAGCCCAGGTGTAAGCAACAAGGTTAAGGCTTTCGCTTGCGTTACGGGTAAAAATAATTTCAGAAGAATCTGCAGCCCCGATAAAATCTGCAACTTTTTTTCTTGCATTTTCATAAGCTTCGGTTGCACGAACAGAAAGTCCGTAGAGACCGCGCATGGGGTTAGCGTTATCATGCAGGTAGAAGCGGGAAACTGCTTCCGTTACGCAGAGGGGACGCTGACTTGTAGCCGCATTGTCAAAATAAATAAGGCCTTTATTTTCTTCCTGAGTAAAAAGTGGAAAATCTTTTCTTAACTCATTTGCATTAAGACTTGTCATGCCGGTTCACCTTCAACAAAAGACTGTATTTTCTGAACAAGTTCTGAGTCTGGAATAAAACGGGAGACAGAGGCTACTTTTGCAGAAATCATAAGGCGTTCCGCTTCTTTTGCACTTACGCCCCTGCTCTGTAAATAAAAGAGTACGTCTTTTCCGAGCTTACCTACGCTTGTTCCGTGGCTTCCTTCCACTGCTTCTTCATCACAAAGAATTACCGGGAGGGATTTATTTACAACCTGTGGTGCAAGAAGAAGTACGTTTTCGTTTTCGTTTCCCTTGCTGTCCACACAGCCCTTTACAAAATCAATCGTTCCGCGCCAGGATTTTTTTGCTTGGTCCAGAAGAACGCCTTCGGTAACAAAAGAACTTTCGGTTTCTTTTCCAATCTGATGGGTAACGTAGTTTACGTCAAGTTCATTTTTTTCTGCCGTAACATAGGCTAAGCGGCCTGAGTTCTGTGCCCGGTAACCGGAGAGGGTATGCCGCACTCCTGTAAAGGAAGATTTTCCGCCAAGCTGAACCTGTGTAAAATCCACAGAGGCATTGTCCATTACAAGGCTTGCATTTGCATCAAAAACAGTAAAACCTCTTCCCAAAAGATTTACAAAGATTACTTTTACAAGAGCATTTGCTTCTGCAAGAACACGGAGCCTTATGCCGAAACTTCCACTAAAAGCAGCGGGGCTTTCTGCACTGAGAATGAAAGTAGAAGTGGAGTTTTCTTTTGCACGAATGGCAAGGTCTGTAAAAGACTGTTCTCCGTCTTTGGGAGAAAAGGAAAGTTTTACAGACTCATCTTTTTTTCCTGCTTCTACTGTAAACTCACCAATTACAAACTCATTCTCTTTTTGAAAAGCATCAAGTTTCTGGTCAAAGGCTTTCCCCATCTGGGTTATCATCGGGGCATCTTTTACAAAAGAGTGCTCGGCATATTTTTCAAGCACTTCAACTCCCAGTGTACGCTTAATCCTGTATGTACCATGGTCAGTGAGGGTACAGTTAATGTTTCCGTGGTTTATGTGCAGGTGGTGCCAGGTCAGACGGGGAAACTGGTTCACTTCACTGCTGATTGTTTTTTCTATTATTTCTTTCATCACAGGGTCCCCTTCATTTCAAGCTGAATAAGATTGTTCATCTCTACAGCATATTCGAGCGGCAGTTCCTTGCTCACAGGATTTGCAAAACCGCTTACAATCATGGCTCTTGCTTCGTCTTCGCTTATGCCGCGGCTCATGAGGTAGAATATTGCCTTGTTGGAAATGCGTCCGATTTTTGCTTCGTGTCCTACATCGCAGTCGTCGGTCATTATGTTCATGGCAGGGATTGTGTCGGAGTTACTTTCTGAGTCCAGCATGAGGCTGTCACAGTTTACACTCACCTTGCTGCCGGTTGCACTTTTGTTTACGATGACTGAAGAACGGTAGGTATTTTTTCCGCCGCTCTTACTTATACTCTTTGTTCCGATTACACTGGAAGTATTTTTTCCAATGTGAATCATCTTTGCACCGGTATCAAGATCCTGTCCCTTACCGCTGAAGGTGATTCCGGTAAACTCACAGAGAGATTTATCGCCTTTAAGAATTGTGGTGGGGTAAAGATAGGAAACATGACTTCCGAAACTTCCGCTCACCCACTCCATCTTACCGCCTTCTTCAACAATGGCCCTCTTGGTGTTAAGGTTGTACATGTTCTTGGACCAGTTTTCAATCGTGCTGTACCTTAAGTGGGCATTTTTTGCAACATAAAGTTCAACACAGCCTGCGTGAAGGTTTGCAACGTTATACTTTGGTGCAGAACAGCCTTCAATAAAGTGCAGGTCTGCTCCTTCGTCTACAATAATGAGAGTGTGTTCAAACTGACCAGCCCCCGCTGCATTAAGCCTGAAATAGGACTGAAGGGGAATCTTTACATGAACGCCTTTTGGAACATACACACAACTTCCGCCGCTCCATACCGCTCCGTGAAGGGCCGCAAACTTATGGTCTGTAGGCGGAACAAGATGCATAAAGTGTTCCTTTATCATGTCTGCATATTCACCGTGCATGGCACTTTCTAAGTCTGTGTAGATTACTCCCTGGGCGGCAACTTCGTCTTTTACGTTGTGGTAAACAAGTTCACTGTCGTACTGGGCACCCACACCTGCAAGACTCTCTCTTTCGGCTTCGGGAATACCGAGTTTTTCAAAAGTGTTCTTTATGTCTTCAGGAACATCTGCCCACTTGGCAGCCATCTGGGTTTTGGGTTTAACGTAAGTTACGATTTTCTGAATGTCCAGGTCGCGAATATCCGGTCCCCAATCAGGTTCCTTTGTTTCGTTAAAGATTTTAAGGCACTTGAGACGGAAATCACGCATCCAGTCAGGGTCTTTTTTTTCTTCGCTGATTCTAAGTACAATGCTTTCGTCAATGCCGTTTCTTACTTTGTAAAAGTCTGCATCACTTTCTTCGTAACGGAAGTCGTAGAGGGAACGGTCAATGTCGGCAACGGAAGTTTTTTCTTCTGCCATAAATTATGCCTCCGTTTTTCCCGCTTTTATTGCAGCTGCTTCTGCCTGAAAGTCTACAGTCTGAGATGCCATTTTTACTGCGTCCATTGCGGCTTTTGCAGCGGCGGCAAGACGGGCTTTTCTTTCTGCATCTTTTACTTCCTGGGGAATGAACTGGTCAAAACCGCTTTCGTTAATGGTCTGAACAAGGCTTCCGTCACCACTGTGAACGATGTGTCCCTTAACGATGATGTGGGTTTTGTCAACCTTAAGGCTTTCAAGAATTTTTGTTGAGTGGGTAATAATCAAAAGGGAACCGCCGGTCATTTCCTGATAGGCTTTTACCCCCTTACTTACTGTGCGGACTGCATCTACATCAAGACCGGAATCTGTTTCGTCAAGAATGGCAAACTTGGGCTTAAGCATGAGAAGCTGAAGAATCTCGCTCTTCTTTTTTTCACCGCCGGAGAAGCCCACGTTAAGGTCACGTTCTGCGTAAGCGTGGTTCATGGAAAGAAGATCCATTGCTTCTTCCAGGGCTCTTTTAAAGGACATGAGTTTTACTTTTTCAGTGCTCACCTGCTGAAGGCTTGTCCTAATAAAAGACTCAAGTGAAATGCCCGGCACTTCAAGTGGATCCTGGAAACTGAGGAATATTCCCTTTTTTGCCCTCTTGTCAGTTCCAAAATCAGTAATATCTTCCCCGTCAAAAAGGATTTTTCCACCGGTAACATGATAGTCGGGATTTCCCATAAGGGTGTAGCCCAGGGTACTTTTTCCGGCTCCGTTTGGTCCCATAAGAACATGAATTTCACCGGGTTTTATGTCAAGATTGATATTGTGAAGTATAGCCTTATCACCAATGCTGGCACTGAGATCCTGAATGGAAAGAAGATTGTCTCCCATAATAAAAACTCCTCGTATTTTTCTAGCAATTTACTAGGCATTTATAATATATTCAAAGAAAATAGAATCGACAAGAGTATATCGTAAATAGAAAAGTATTGCAATTGTGAAGAAAGAGGATATAGTTTGACAAGTGAAATTTTATGGAATATAGTAGTAACATGAAGACTTTTTCAAAGGCACTGCTTTTTATTTTAACAGGTATTACCGCCCTTTCCTGTTCAAAAATCAATGGACAGAAGGTAAAAAAGATTCCCAACAGGGAAAAGCCTGTTATTTTTTATAACGTTCAGCCCGCAGACCTCAAAACAGGTGAAGTTGACATGGAGGTCATGAACTGGAACGACAAAACCTTCTTTTTAGGAACAGATTCTCTTGGAGGTGGTCTTGTTCAGGGCAAAATGATTACAGACTATCTTGAAAAATCAAAGCCAGAAATCATAGACAGAAACGGAGACGGAACAATCGGTTATGTTCTTTGCATAGGAGACTCAGGACACAAAGACTCCCGCGGAAGAACAGAAGGCATAAGAAAGGCACTGGGCACCTGGGATGGTTCTGTTGACCCTCAGAAAAACAAAGAAGGTTCTGCCCTTGTGGGAGGAAAACCCCTTAAGGTAAAAGAACTGGATGCAAAAATAATGGTCGGTCCGGACGGAACTATGTGGAATGCAACTGCCGCAACCGAAGCAATGGGTAACTGGCTTACAAAACTTGATGAAGAAATTGACATGGTGGTTTCAAACAATGACCAGATGGCAATGGCCTGTCTTCAGGTTTCAAGCTACCCGGAAGGACTTCCTATTTTTGGTTACGATGCCGCCGCAGATGCACTCGAAGCAGTAAACAGGGGAAAACTCTCCGGAACAATTTCACAAAATGCAGACGGACAGATGGCAGCCCTTATGCTCATTTTACGAAACCTTGCAGACGGAATTTCAGGCGAGGAACTTTTTATAAACGGTTTTACAAAAGAAGACAAATACGGAAACAAACTTGAAATCCCAATAGAATACAACCCCAGGGAAAAATCCATTTACCTAAAAACCATTGCAATCACAAAAGAAAATGTTAAAGAATTCCTTAACCCCCAAAGACTGGAAATTAAAGAGGCAGAATATGAACCTTTAAGGGTTTTCTATTCCACTTACAACGAAACAGACTTGTTCATGACAACCCTCATTCGTCCAGCTGCAAAATATTACGCACCACTTTTCGGCATAAAACTTTCCATGTTTGGCGGAGACGGACAGAATGAATCGAGCCTGCTGGACAAGTTTGCAAACCTTAGAAAATATGACGCTTACGTACTTGGAATAATAAAACAGAACTCAGGCATGGATTATATTGACAAGTTACGCTATTAGTTTACGGAGAATGTTTTTTGGAAAGCAGCATACTTGAGGCAGAACATGTCTACAAGAGTTTTGGCAGAACAAAAGTTCTTGATGACATAAACTTTACGCTCAAAAAAGGATCAGTTCTTGCCCTTATGGGTGAAAACGGAGCAGGTAAATCTACCCTCATGAAATGTCTTTTTGGCATACACAGAAAAGACGAAGGCCGTTTTATTTTAGACGGTAAAACAGTAGATTTTAAAACTCCCAGAGACGCACTTGAAAACGGAGTCGCAATGGTCCACCAGGAACTGAACCAGTGTCTGGATCTTTCCGTGCAGGACAATATTTTTCTGGGCCGCTACCCTTCCCGCTGGGGAATCATTCAGGAAGACGTAATGTTTGAAGAATGCTCGGCTCTTTTTTCAAGACTGGAACTAAAAATCAATCCAAAAAAAATTATGCGCAGCATGTCTGTTTCAGAAAGGCAGCTGGTAGAAATTGCAAAGGCACTTTCCTACAGGGCAAAAATAATTGTACTGGATGAACCCACATCCTCCCTCACAGAAAATGAAGTAGAAAAGCTATTTAACATTATCAGGGAATTAAAAGCTCAGGGAGTGAGTTTTATTTACATCTCCCACAAGATGGACGAGATTTTTAAAATCTGTGATGAAATTGCCGTACTCAGGGACGGAAAAATGATTGAACAAAAAAAGACTGAAGCCTTTACCATGGAAAGTCTTATTTCTGCAATGGTTGGAAGAAAAATTGAACAGCGTTTTCCAATACTGGAAAATATACCGGGTAAAGAAAGCCTTATTGTAGATAAAGTCTGTACCCGAAGCAAACCTTTTTTAACTGACATTTCTTTTTCTGTAAGAGAGGGAGAAATTTTTGGCATTTACGGACTTGTCGGAGCAGGACGCAGTGAACTTCTTGAAACCCTTTTCGGACTC
>JAEEKM010000086.1 GCA_016282455.1 Treponema sp.
AATTGCCAGTGTAAGAGGCAGTCTGATAGAGAACTTGGAACCCTTATCCTTTTCGCTTGTAATTGTAATGGTTCCCTTAAGTTTCTCAATCATGGTCTTTACAACATCCAGTCCCACACCACGTCCTGAAACGTTACTGATTGTGTCGCTGGTAGAGAAGCCCGGCATGAAAATAAGGTTGTATGCATCCTGGTTAGAAAGCACTTTGTTGGGGCTTATAAGACCCTTCTTAATTGCCTTCTCCCTTACCTTTTCTACATTGATTCCTTCACCGTCGTCAATGATGTCAATAACAATCATGTTACCTTCATTGGCGGCACGCAGAATGAGTTTACCAGTCTCGTCTTTACCAAGCTGGCGTCTTCTTGCAGGATCCTCAATACCATGGTCCACAGAGTTACGTACACAGTGCATGATAGGATCAAGAAGATCATCTACCACTGTCTTATCAAGTTCTGTGTCTTCACCTTCAATAATCAGGTCAACCTTACGGCCAAGGTCACGGCTCAAGTCACGCACAACACGGGGGAAGCGGTTGAAAATGGTACCAATCGGAACCATTCGAATCTTCATCACGCCTTCCTGAAGTTCGCTTGTAATGCGGCCCAGGTTCTGTGTTGTAGAACGGCTCTTGCTGGAAACTGACTTGTATTCTGTTTCAAAACCGTCAAACCAGTTTGCCATGGAAGAATACTCGTCCTGAATTTTCTGTCTCATTTCCTTAACGGAAGCACCCTGCTGAACATTCTCAAAGTACTTGGGAAGTTCTTCAAAGAGACGGTGCTGTTTTTCCTTAAAGGAAGAAGTAAGGGTCTGAAGCTTAACCTGAAGGTCTGCAAGCTGAAGTCCGTTCTGGTTAAAGGCAGCCTTTGTAATAACCGCTTCAGAAACAAGGTTCATAAGAGTATCTACGCGCTTTGAATCTACGCGGAGAATTGAACCTGTCTGACTGACGGCTTTTGTTGGCTGGGGCATGCTCTTCTTTGCCTGCTGGACATTTGCCTGGGTTGCAGGAGCAGATGTACTCTCGGAAGCAGTATCTTCCACTGCGGGAGCAGAAACCTCTGCAAGAGGAGCAGCCTGTACCGGAGCAGAAACAGGTGCTGACTGAACGGGAGCGGCTTGTACCGGAGCGGCCTGAACAGGGGCAGCCTGTACTGGAGCAGCACCAGGACCTTTAACTTCCTGAGCATCAGTTGCAAGGGTCACATCATCAAGGAATGCAGTATCCTCAAGGTCAGACCCCTTTGCACCGGTAGAAATATAGTAAACCACCTGAGGGTGGAATTCATCTTCGTAAAGGGCCTCAAAATCAGGAATAGTCTTAAGAACAGTACCACGATTCTTAAGGGCAGCAAAAACCTGAATGCCACCCACGCTATTCATTGGATTAGACTCATCAAAAGTAACGTTCACAGACCAGAGTTTTTCACCATCCTGACATGCCTGCTTAAGTTCATTATAGTCATCCTCAGACAGGGGAGGAACAGGAGGCATACCAGAAGAAGCTGAAGCGGCTGCAACAGGAGCGGGTGCTGGTTTAGGAGCGGCAGGTGCGGCACCAAGCATACCAGCTGGCTTTGGAGCACTGGCGGCTGTTTTCTTCTTAGCACCTTTTTCAGGAATATAACTCTTAATCTTTGCAACCTGCTGAGAAATATCTTCCTGATAAATAGAACCATTACTGCGGGCTTCAAGCATAGCCTTAATGATGTCAAGAGAAGAAAGAAGCACATCAACGATGGGACCGTTCACCTTAACAATGTCACTGCGGATAGCATCAAGCAGATCCTCTACGTCGTGACAGAACTCAGTAAGTTCAGTCATCTCAACGGTAGCAGAACCACCTTTAAGAGTATGTGCGGCACGGAAAATCTCATCGATAGCGTCATGGTTTGACGGATCATTTTCTATAACAAGGACATTACTTTCAAGATTTTCTACCTGCTGTTCAGCCTCGGAGAAAAAATCTTTCAGAAGTTCCTCATTGTTAGCGTCAAGATAATCACTCATACTATCTATTTTAATCGATTGTGGGCATAAGTCAAGTGTTTGCAAATATTTTTTTAAGAAAATAGACCTTATTTCAGTCATTTTTCTTCTATTATGTATAACGATTTTATTCCTTTCGGCAGGATAGATTTATAACAAAGCGTTTCTGATTTTTTTTTAATGCCGGAGCAGTTAACACAAGACACAAAAATCACCCTGCTTCATTACATCTCTTTCTGGAGAGCCAGTACTTCTTCCAGAGGGATACCTGCAGCCAGGGCTATTTGTTCCGGGGTTCCAAGATTCATCTTTAACAGATTGCGGGCGGCCAAAACGGCTCTGTCACGGGCACCGTTTTCACGGCCTTCTGCTACGCCATTATTGAAGCCATCGTTAAAGCCGTCTTCGTAGCCCTCGGAGCGGACTGTGCGTTCATATTTCTCCTGGTCAAACTCGTGTAATATCATTCCCATTACTTCGGCCTTCCTCTCCTTAAAGTATCCGTCCAGCAGGTTTTGTGAAATTGCCCAGTCGGAGGCTTCTGCTATGGCAGTGTTCCTTTCAATTCCCGCACTGAGGTTGTCCTTAACCCTGTTTACGAACCTGCAATAATCATACAACGGTTTGCATTTTTTGTTAAGGCTTTCGTTGTGACCTCTGTTAATGTTGACTACTGTTGCAGTCCACTCAAACTTTCCTGGAACGGTGCAGGGTTTTTCAAAGGCACTGGAAAGATATAACTCTTCCCTGTCGGCTAGTTCTTTTGTGCCGTTATAAAGGACATAATAGGCGGGCGTTGGAATCTTTTTTAAGCGAGTCGATAGTACGCTTCTGCTGTCGTTTGAAATGTACTTCTGGTAAAGTTCAGCGAAATAAAAGAACCCCCTTAGCGGCATGTTGGGATTGAAAGTACTCTGCTGCTCAATTAATGTGAGCTGGGAGTCAATCAGCAGAGAGACATCGTTTTTCATGGTAAGGTAGATGACGCCCTCGATTGTTGTTAGGGTAAGGTCATCTACGTTTTCGTAATCTGAACCGTTCAGTGCGTTGTAAAGCGAAAGAAGCCAGTCCTTGTGTTCCTCCGTTCCGAAGATTGCACGGAAGAGGGTGTCCTTGTAATGATAGTTCATGCTGTAATTCATGTTTACCTCATTGATAATGATTTTTTACCGCCGCATTTAAAAACCACCCTGGAGGACAGTTCTATTGTTCAGCGATTATATTTATTAATGGGGGTAAAACCTGCAAAAAAGACAAATCTTTTTGGAAAAAAATATTTTTTTTACAATAAAACACAAAACAATTCCACAAGCCCCCTCCTCCTTACACAACCATCCCCACTTTTCCCGATAAAGTCCTTAATATTCGATAAAAATTGATAAATATCAACAATTTTTGTTGCAAATCAAAATGAATGGTGCTAAACTAAAGTCATAAAATAAATATGCGAGGTCAGCATGAAAAACACAGTCATTGTAGACGTTAAAGACAAAAAACAGGAAATCAGCCGCCACATTTACGGTCACTTCTCCGAACACTTAGGCCGCTGCATTTACGGTGGTTTCTGGGTTGGAAAAGATTCCCCCATTCCAAACATTCACGGCTACAATAAAGCGGTGGTAGAAGCATTTAAGGAACTGGACATTCCAAACCTTCGCTGGCCGGGCGGATGTTTTGCAGACGAATACCACTGGAAAGACGGAATCGGTCCCAAAGAAAACCGCAAGCGCATGGTAAACACAAACTGGGGTGGTGTGGTAGAAGACAACTCCTTCGGCACACATGAGTTCATGGGGCTCTGCGACGAACTGGGCTGCCAACCCTACATCTGCGGAAACGTCGGAAGCGGAACCCCCACCGAGATGGACGAATGGATTGAATACATGACCTTCAGCGGAGAATCCCCCATGGCAAACCTTCGCCGTGCAAACGGAAGAGACGAGCCCTGGAACTTAAAATACTTTGGAATCGGAAACGAAAACTGGGGCTGCGGTGGAAACATGAGACCTGAGTTCTATGCAGACCAGTACCGCCGTTTCCAGACCTTTGTTACCCGTCACGGAAAGTTCTTTAAAATCGCAGGTGGAGCAAACGTAGACGACTACCGCTGGACAGATGTTGTAATGCAGAACGCCCACTGGCTCATGGAC
>JAEEKM010000004.1 GCA_016282455.1 Treponema sp.
GGATCATAAACATAAACTGTGACGCTAATACCGTCGTCCGCTACACTTCCGTCGTTAAAGTTCACTGTTACGTTTGCATCGGTCATTGTTTCAGCAGCAGAAATCTCAAAGGCGCTGTCACCTTTTGGGGTAATGGTAAGCCCCTCGCAATCAAACTCGTCAACATTGGTCTTTCCCTTAACATAAACAGTTTTGGAAGTGCCCACATCAAGAGTCACTTCATCACCAGCAGAAAGGTACTCTCTGGTGTCTGTTTCTTCACCTGTAGGAGTGTCAACAGAACTGCTTGGGTCAGGACATCCTGTAAAAACAAGAGCCAGTGCCATGACAGAAGCTGCCAGCCAGGAAAATGCATTTTTTACGTTTTTCATATTATTCCTCCTTAATCGAAATACGTTGCTGCCCATAATCAACTCGTCTTATTTACACGTGTTGATTTATAATTTAATTATACACTGCTTTCCCAGATTGTCAAATTTTATTTTTAATTTTTTAAAGATTTTTTTTCTTACGGCTGAAAAAGACGCAAATTCCCAAAACAAGAGGAAAAATCATTGCAAAAAGAAGTCCCTTTTTAAGGCTTCCACCCAAATGTTCACTTGAAAAACCGACAGTCCAGGGGCCAAGGGCACAGCCTAAATCTCCGGCAAGGGCAAGAAGCGCATACATTGCAGTTCCACCGCCAGAAATTGAAGAGGCAGAAAGACTGAAAGTTCCAGGCCAGAAAATGCCAACAGAAAAACCACACAGGGCACAGCCAACAAGTGCAAGGACAGGATTAGCGGCAAGGGATGCAAGCAAATAAGAAGTAATGCACAAAAGCGCACTAAAAATCATAGCATTTTTTAAAGGAAGACGTGAAGAAAATTTTCCGTAAAGGGCACGACTGCTTCCCATGCAGAGGGCAAATGTACAGGGCCCCAAAGCATCTCCAAGAATTTTAGAAAGACCAAGCGCCTTTTCTGCAAAAGCACTCGCCCACTGACTCATAGCCTGTTCACTTGCTCCGGCACAAATCATCAGAAGAACAAAGAACCAGAAAGTTCCTTTAGAAAGCAAAGCCTTAAGGGAAAGTTTTTCGTTTTCTTTAGTAACTGGAAAAAGCGGCACGAAGGCAAAATAAAAAGCATTAAAAAGTGGAAGCAAAGCCCAGAGAAGAGAAAGCAGAGGCCATTTATCTATTCCAAAAAACTTAAAAAACAAAAGCGAAAGAAGCACAACACCTGCATGGCCCCAGCAGTAAAAAGAATGCAAAAGACTCATTGCTGCTTCTTTTTTTTCAGTCGGACAGGATTCAACCACAGGACTGATAAGCACTTCAATGAGTCCTCCCCCAAGCGCATAAAGCATAACTGAAATAAGAATTCCAGAAAATGCATCTGGTAAAAGAGAAGGAAGGAATGCAAGAGAAATCAGACCAATAAATGCAAATACATGTGCAAGGATAAGCGAAAGCCTATAACCGATTTTTTCAACCACCGGCGGCGAAAGTAAATCTACCAGCAGCTGAAGTCCAAAATTTAAAATCGTAATGAGGGCAATTTTTTCAAGATTCAAACCAAAGGCTGATGAAAAAGTAACAAAGAGAAGAGGAACAAAATTATTTACAACCGCCTGAGTTATATAGCCAAGGTAACTTGCATAAATAGTATGAGAAAAATTCATAACTAAATCTGCATGATAATGCTTCGGGCAGTCTCTTCAGAAACCGGAGTTGCAAAAACATTGGGGAAAAACTCAACTATCTTTCCAATACCTTCCTGCACTACAAAACGAAGAGTGCCGTTTCTTGTTTTTTTGTCTGTATAAAGTTTTTTAACAAGTGCCTCACGGTCAATATAATCAGGGATGGAAACAGGCAGACCGGCTTTTTCAAGAAGCGAAACTACCCTGCCCAACTCTTCATCATTTACATAGCCTAGTTTTTTTGCAAGATAAAGTTCCGCCACAAGACCAATGCTCACCGCCTCTCCGTGAAGCAGTTTATACTGACTTAGAGTTTCAATTGCCCGACCAACAGTGTGACCGAGATTCAGCACTTCCCTGAGGCCAGTCTCCCGTTCATCTTTCATAACCACTTCGTATTTTATGCGGCAGTTTTCTTCTGCCATGTGAACAAGAGATTCCCTGTCGTGAGAAAGAATCTTTTCAATATTATTTTCAAGGAAGACAAAAAAATCTTCGCTTGCAAGACAGGCATGCTTTATTGTTTCTGCAAGACCGCTTTTAAACTCACGTTCGCTTAAAGTGCCCCATGTGGCAAGATCTATGTAAACTTTTTTGGGCTGATTAAAAATGCCGATAAGGTTTGTGGCAAGAGGAGTGTCCACTGCAGTTTTACCACCGATGGATGCATCTGCCGCAGAAAGAACGGTTGTTGCATAATTGATGAAAGGAACCCCGCGTCCATAAGTGCCTGCAAGAAAACCGGAAAGGTCTGTAACCACACCGCCGCCAACTGCAAGAACCGCACAGTCACGGCGTAAACCGCAGGAAAGCATCTGATCTTCTATGGAAGCTTTTACTTCACGGGTTTTACTTTCTTCGCCTGCTGGAAAACTAAAAACATGAACTTCATAACCAAGTTTAGTAAGACGGTCTGCAATGGGAAGGGCATAAAGAGGCTTAACGGTATCATCTGTAATAAGGGCAAGGCGCCTGATTTTAGAAAGAAGACCTGCCTGTAAATCTGCTTCGAGTTTTGGTAAAAGAGAAAAACCTATTTCAATGTCGTAACTGTCATCAACGACTTTCTTTAATCCAACATTAAAAACACTCATAGTTTCCTCCTTAGTCTTACATATACTTTAACACAAAAAACACAAGAATTCTATTAGCAGGTTAACCTTGTGCCACAATCGCGCGGATTTCTTTTTCTTCAGGAGAAAAGGAAAAAGTTTCTGCTGAAAGAAAAATCAGTTTTCCATTTTCAATTACAGGAATAACATCACTCACCTGCTGTTCATAAAAAAACCAGGCACGAAGATAATACAAATCATTCCCATGCTGGTAGCGGTCTTTTTTTGCAAGCGGAGTATTTATTTCAATACTTGCTAGAAGGGGAACTCCACTCCCCAGTCGTGAAGCATTTTCTTTTTGCGAAGAAGCATTCAGTTCCTGGGCAGCAAGATAAAGTTTATGAGAAGCAATCAGAGAAAGTTCATCTAATGAAGTCTCGCTGTCTTTTGGAGTAAGAAACTGCTGGTAGCCGTTAAGAATTCTCTGGCGGTGTTCTTCTTCACTTTCGTTTATAAATGTCTGAAGAGCTGAC
>JAEEKM010000087.1 GCA_016282455.1 Treponema sp.
CCCGAACTGGTAAAAAAAGACGGATACTACTGGCTTTTCTTTGCAAACGACCCACTTGATGTTCCCTACCAGACCCGCGTTGTTCGTGCCACAAGCATACAGGGTCCCTACTACGCAATTGACGGTTCTGAAATTACAAACAATATAGACGGAAAGCTGAACGGAAGCACAAACATCTACCCGATTGTAACTCACCCCTATAAGTTCACTGACGAAGAACCTGCTTCCGGTGGTTACGGTTCATGCTACGGCTGGGTTGGAATAAGCCACTGTGCAGTCTTTAACGACGGAGATGACTGGTATTATATGAGCCAGCAGAGACTTCCGGAAAATGTTGCTAACAATGCCTACTCAAATTACATAATGATGGGCGGTGTAAGAAAGATTTTATGGACCCCTTCTACTGCAAACGGAACAGAACTCTGGCCTATGGTACTTCCAGAACGTTACGGTGCAATTCCGGAAAGTTATGCAGGTGCAATTAAAGAATCTGAAATTCCTGGTGAATGGCAGCATATAGATCTTGCCTACAATTATAAAAAAATGGATGTTGCCACAGAACTGATTCTTGGTTCTGACCATGCAATGTCTGGTGCCCTGAACGGAAGCTGGAGTTTTAATGAAGAAAAACAGCAGCTTACCCTTTCTCCCTCAGGCGCTGCGGAAGTAACAGTGGGTCTTGCCCGTGAAATAGACTGGGAAAAAGTGCCCCGTTACTCAACAATAGTTTACACAGGTACACAGAAAAACCTGAATAAAACTTACTGGGGAAAACAGGAAAGTCAGTTTGGAGACAACTCTTATTCCTTCTCCTATGCAGACTCTTATGCTAATGCAACCCTCATGTCCACCTACACAATGACCGTTGCAGATGATGCAAAAGATGATCTGGCCTGGTATTTGTACCCGCAATGGGGAACCTGGTCTTATGTAGTAGATGAAGGGGACGGAGAAGAAAGTGAAGTGGCTTCTGTAACTGGAACTAATGCATGGTGGACTGGAAGTGATGCAAACAAGGGAACAAAGTATACTGTTGAAGACGGAAAAACCCTCACCTTCTACCTGTGGACAAGCGATAATCTCTGCACAATGATTCTTGAAGGAAACTCTAGTTCAGCAGCAACTTATGCAGACATTAACTACCACGATACTAACCCGGGCTGGGGAGATGCAGTTTCTGCATGGGGAAGTTCTGACTCACGGACAGCAATTGCACCCAATGCTGCACAAAGCGTGAAGATTGAAATCTCCAGAAGCGGTGCAACACAAGTGGCAAAAATCTATAAAAAATAAAATACGCAGGGCAGGGATGCGAAGGGCCTGGTGCGCAAGCACTGAAACCCGGAGCAGCCCTTCCCCCCAGTAAATGCTTACACGATTTGAGCAATAAATAATTCCCCTGAAAAAAAAACTGCCCCAACAAGGACAGATGCAGTTCCCTTCCGGGACAATTTCCCATGAAAATCGGTTTTAAAAGTTCTGCCCCTCTCACGACAATTAACATAAAGTTTGACAAGGCCCAACACGTGATTTATAATTTAATACTATGGAAAGCTTAAAAAATTACGACCCGACATTGTTTTTGAATGAGTTCCGCGGCAAGGATTTTACAGGCGAATGGCCCACCCTGCCACAGATGTTTACCATAAGCTGCAAGCGTTATCCGGACAGACCCTGTCTTACAGATTTTGAAGGTCCCGGTGGAAGTAAAAATACCCTCACCTACACAGAGACCTACGAAAAAATCATGCGGCTTGCAAAGTGGCTTTCTGTTAACGGAGTACAGAGAGGCGATAAAGTTGCCGTTACCGGTAAAAACTCTCCCGAATGGGCAGTGGTTTATTTTGCAACACTTTTTGCAGGTGCAACAATCTGCCCCATAGACTATGCCCTTCATACAGAAGAACAGGAAAATCTTTTAAAGACTGCTCATCCTCTTTTTCTTTTTGTTGATGAAGAAAAATATTCTTACTACGCAGATAAGAAAAATGATTTTGGCGTTTACTCCCTTTCTCCCAAACACGCTGACACTTACTGCTACAATCTGTCTACTGACCGTGAACCGGAAATTATTCCATCCCAGGGCGATGATATTGCCGCAATTCTTTTTACAAGCGGTACTACAGGAACACCCAAGGGAGTAATGCTTACCCACAACAATCTGGTAAGTGACTGCTACATTGCCCAGTACAATATGATTATTAAGCACACGGATGTTTTCTATGCCCTGCTTCCGGTACATCATGCCTATACCATGCTAGCAGTTATGATTGAAAGTCTTTCTGTGGGTGCTGAATGTGTCTTTGGAAAAAGTATGGCAGTTTCCCGTCTGATGAAGGAATTGAAAGAAGGCGGAATTACCATGCTCTTAGGCGTGCCCCTCTTGTTCAACAAACTCAAGGACGGCATTCTTAAGGGAATAAAATCCAAAGGTCCTGTAGTTTACGGAATCATGCGCTGTCTTATGGGCATTTCTTACGGCATTAAAAAACTCTTTGGCTTTAATCCCGGAAAAGTTATGTTCAAGGCAGTGCTCAAGCAGGCAAACATTTATACACTTCGCATTGCAATTTGTGGCGGAGGTCCCCTTACCCAGCAGACTTTTAAGTTCTTTAACCAGATGGGCATTAACTTTGTTCAGGGTTACGGGTTAACGGAAACTTCTCCAATTCTTACCCTTAACCCCATACAGCATTTTAAAATCCAGAGTGTGGGCAGTTACTTTGTGGGACACATGGAAATGAGGATTGCAAACCCCAACGAAGACGGTGTGGGCGAGATTCAGGTAAAGGGTCCCATGGTAATGAAAGGCTACTACCAGATGCCGGAAGAAACTAAGAAAATGTTTACTGACGACGGCTGGTTTAAAACCGGAGACTTAGGCTGGCTTGATAAAGAGAACTACCTCATGCTCGCAGGCCGTGTAAAAAACATGATTGTTACCGAGGGCGGAAAAAACGTTTACCCGGAAGAAATAGAAGATGCTTTCCAGCTGGAAACAGATATTTCCCAGATTACCGTGCACGGTTACATTGCTGACAAAAATTCTGCCTCAGA
>JAEEKM010000088.1 GCA_016282455.1 Treponema sp.
AAAGAACCCTTCAGGAAGAGGCTGCAAAAGTTGTAGACGGTTTTTCCATTGTCTGCCACATTGTTGGTGCCCGCGGAATAATTGCTCTTGAGAACAACAAAGAATACATTGTTCCTGTTTTGGAAAAAGCCATTGCAGAAAATAAGTCCGGTGAAAATATTTCCATTGCACTTCTAAAAACAAAGTATCCTCAGGGCTGCGAAAAAAATATTGTTGATGCAGTTTTAAACAGAGAGATTCCTGCCGGAAAACTTCCTGCCGATGCGGGTGCGGTAATCTGTAACGTGGGAACTGTCTGTGCAATTAGTGATGCCTTCCGTCTTGGAAAGCCGCTGATTGACCGTGCCCTTACCATAAGCGGTGGTGCCTGTGAAAAGCCCTGCAACATCCGTGTGCCAGTGGGAACTCTTGTAGGAGACCTTATTCCGGAAGTCTTTACACTTAAATCCGGAGAGGTTGCAAAAATAATTTCCGGCGGCCCCATGATGGGTTTTGCCATGACAAGTGCAAACTTTCCTATTGCAAAGGGAACAAGCGGTGTAACTTTCCTTACTAAAAAAGAAACCTATCTTACTGACGAAGACCAGTGCATCAGCTGCGGTTACTGTCTTAATGCCTGCCCCATGCACCTTACTCCAGTTATGATTTCAAAATCACTTGAAGCAGGTAATATTGATGAGGCAAAAAAATATGGTCTCATGGACTGCATTGAGTGCGGCTGCTGTGCATTTATCTGTCCTGCAGGCATTCGTCTTGTACAGAGATTCCGTCTTGGAAAAGGCGAAGTCAGGGCTCAGATGGCAGCACAAATGGCTCAGGCAAAAGCTCAGGGAGGTGCAAAATGAGTGACAACGAAATCTATCTTTCATCCAGTCCCCATTTCAAACTGGGAATGAATACACAGATGATCATGCTCACCGTGCTCCTGGCTCTTCTTCCAGTCTGCATTGCCGGTGTAGTAACTTTTGGTATCCGTGCCCTGCTGGTGATTTTAGTTTCTATTCTTACATGCGTAGGTTCTGAGTGGCTCTTTCAGGTAATTACAAAACAGAAGGTCACTATAAATAATCTTTCTGCCGCTGTAACAGGCGTTATCTTTGCACTTATCCTTCCTTCTACCATTCCACTCTGGATGGTGGTTCTTGGCGGAGTAGTGGCAATTGTAATTGCAAAGGGACTCTTTGGCGGAATCGGAAGTAATGTCTTTAACCCAGCCTTAACAGGACGTGGTGTTCTTGTAATCAGTTTTGCTTCTGTAATGGGGGCCAGCTGGTTTAATCCCTTAAGCGATGCAAACAAGTGGAACTTTGCAGAATCCTCAATTAAAAATCTTGATGCAATCACTTCTGCTACCGTGCTGAGTAAAATTAAAAGCGGAGAAGTAACATCTTCTGCCTTTGACTTTATGCAGTATTTCTTTGGTAATCGTGCAGGCTGTATTGGAGAAACTTCAATCCTCATCATTCTCATTTCATTCCTCTTCCTTACCCTTGCCCGCGTAATTGACTGGCGTGCCCCTCTTGCCATGCTTTTAACCGTAGCACTTGGAACTTTTATTTCTTCGCTCATTGCAACAAGAGATATTTTAATTTCCCTCTCAGACGTTCTCATGGCTCTCTTTACAGGCGGACTGCTCTTTGGCGCAACCTTCATGGTCACTGACTATGCAACCGCACCTGTTACAAAACCCGGAAGACTGATTTTTGGTTTTGGCTGCGGACTCATCACTTTTTTAATCAGAAGATTCGGCGGTTACCCGGAAGGCGTAATGTTCAGCATTCTGATTATGAACGCGGTAGTTCCTTTCCTTAATAAAGTTACTTCAAGAAAGTACGGTTATGGAAAAGTTAAAAACTTAAAGGAGGTAACAAAATGAGTGAAAGTACTGCAAAAAAAGACGGCATCTTTTCAATGGTAAAACTGGGACTCATTCTTGCCGTATATGCCGCTGCCTCCTGCACTGTGCTTGCCCTTGTGAACAATGTTACTTCTCCGGTGATTAAACTTAATCAGCTTCGCAAGGCAAAAAATGCTATGGAAGAAGTAATTTCTCAGGCGGATGATTTTGCTGATATAAAAGGTTTTGTCCAGCACTTTGAAGGAACCGTTCAGATAAACGACCTTAAGTTTGCAAAAAAAGACGGACAGATTATCGGTGCGGTTTGTCAGGTAACAGGTCCTACCTACGAAACTTCTTCTATTATGGTCGGCATGCTTTCTGACGGAACCCTTACGGGAATGCGTTATCTCAGCAACAAGGATACTCCCGGTTTTGGTCTTAAGGGAAGTGATGCAACTTACAAACTTGCAAGCGGAAAAACTTTCTACGAACAGTTTGCAGGTCTTTCTACAGACGAACCGCTTGTGGCAAAGAAAAATTTTGATGCTATCAGCGGAGCTACAATCACCAGTAACGGAATTGCCAGCCTTCTGAATGTGGCAGTCAGCAGCATGAAAAAAGCATTGGCGGAGGTTTCCCATGAATAAGCAGATGCAGATTTTAACAAACGGTCTTGTGCGGGAAAATCCTCTTCTCGTACTTAACATTGGTCTTTGTTCTTCCCTTGGAATTACCACAAGTATTTTTAACGGACTTGGAATGGGAGCCGGCATGACTTTTGTTCTTGTGATGAGTGAACTTGTAATAAGCATTTTCAGAAAGCACATTCCAAATGCAATCCGTCTTCCTGTTTTTATCATCATCATTGCGGCCTTTACAACAATCGTGCAGATGGTTCTTAACGCTTATGTTCCCGCCCTCTATGATGCACTGGGAGTTTTCCTTCCGCTTATTGTGGTGAACTGCATCATCATGGGACGTGTAGAAGCCTTTGCTTCAAAGAACAATCCGGGTAATGCAATTCTTGATGCAGTTGGAATGGGAATAGGCTACACACTTGTTCTTCTTGCAATTTCCCTTATCCGCGAATTGTTTGGCGGTGGAACCCTCTTTGCAGGAACTGCCCTTAAACTTGAACTCATTCCCGAGGCATACCGCATAGGCATACTCAATTCTGCTCCCGGCGGATTTATTGTCTTTGGTTTCCTTGGCGCTCTTGTTCAGGCAATCAGGCAGCATTCTGAAAATAAGAAAAATTCAAAGGAGGTGGCATGATGACCGCTCTTCTTTCAATCCTCATAAAATCTATGCTTGTGGACAATGTGGTCTTTATTCAGTACCTTGCAATCTGTCCTTTTATCGGAATGACAAGCGAGACTGGTAAGGCTACCGGCATGGGACTTGCCACAACTTTTGTGATTATTCTTGCAACTGCCGTAACCTGGCCCATTTACAAACTGGTAATGGTTCCTCTGGGACTTGAGTTCTTGCAGACACTTATTTTTATTCTGGTGATTGCTTCTCTTGTTCAGCTGGTGGAGTTCTATCTTAAAAAATCTGCACCCGGTCTTTACAGTTCAATGGGAATCTATCTTTCCCTCATTACCACAAACTGTGCCGTTCTCGGTGTTACAATCAACTGCATTAACAAGGATTACAACTACGGTGAAAGTCTTGTCTATGCACTTGGTTCTGCCCTGGGATTTTTACTCAGCATGGTTGTGATGAGCGGTGTCCGCAGTAAACTTAAGATTGCAAAAGTTCCCAAAGCTTTTTCCGGAACACCAATTCTTTATGTGGCCGCAGGACTTTTGAGCCTTGCCTTCCTTGGTTTCAAGGGACTCATTAAATAAGGAGAAATGAAATGAAAATTATTATTGCAACCATAATCGTTTCTCTTACAGTCGCTTTTGTTCTTGGTCTTCTTCTTGGAATCTTTAAAAAGATTTTCCATGTTGATGTGGATCCCAAAGTATCTGCAGTGAGGGATGTACTTTCCGGCGGAAACTGTGGTGGCTGTGGTTATGCAGGCTGTGATGCTTTTGCGGCGGCAGTTGTAAAAGGGGAGGCTTCTCCTTCCGGCTGTGTGGGCGGCGGTCCCACTGTTGCAAAAATGATTGCAGAGATTCTTGGAGTTGATGCAGGAAACGCAGCAAAAAAAGTTGCCCTTCTTGCCTGTGCCGGTTCACATGAATGTGCAAAACCCCGCGGAAAATACAACGGAGTACAGACTTGTAAAGCCGCCCAGCTTGCAGTTAACGGAACAAAACTCTGTGCCTTTGGTTGTGTGGGCTTAGGTGACTGTGCTTCTGCCTGTCAGTTCAATGCCCTCTCCATGGGAAAAGACGGTCTTCCCAAAGTGGACTACAAAAAATGTGTGGGCTGCGGAAAGTGCGTAAAGGTTTGCCCCAAGCACCTCTTTACACTTGTTGAAGCAGATAAAAAAGGAAGCGTTGCCCTCTGTTCAAACTGCAGTGACAACAAACCCCAGATTAAAAAGAACTGTTCCGTGGGCTGCATCAAGTGCGGCATCTGCGAAAAGAAATGCCCCGAGCAGTGCCTTGTCGTAACAAACGGAATTCCTGTAATTGATTACACAAAATGTACAAGTTGCGGCGAGTGTGTAAAAGCCTGCCCTGACAAAGTGCTTCATCTTTTGCAGGAAGTACTAGTCTAATTTTGAAATTTCGTATTTTGGATTTATGCCGGGCAGTTGTTTGTTTCCTTGAACATTGCCCGGCTTTTTTTTACGAAGATTATGTTTAACATCAAGTTTATTTTTTGTGAGCTGCGTTTATTGTTTGCATCAAAATTAAAACCGTTTCTCTTTCTTTTGATGTAAGTTTTTCGAGCTCTGTTAAGTGGCTGCTAAATTTATGATATAGATGTAGTGCTTTATTTATATCGGTTGAGTTTTCTTTTTTCTTTGCATAAGATGTTTCAGGCACTTCCAGAAGATATTCCAGTGATACATTAAGAGCCTTTGCAATGCGTAATGCCAAATCTGCTGCTGGAATACTGTTTCTGCTGATTCCTTTTCCAATATAAGAAACATCAAAGTCTGCAAGAGATGCAAGTTCTTTTCTTTCTATGCCCTGAAACTTCAGTTCATCGTCAACATTCTTCCAAAAACTCATGTTTATATAGTAAAGACATTTGTCCATTTTCTCTTGCTAA
>JAEEKM010000089.1 GCA_016282455.1 Treponema sp.
AGAACAGGGAATCAATGCCTTACGTGGAAAATTCTTTGACTATAACGGAATCCCCCTTCTTGCCACCTACCACCCTTCCGCCCTCTTACGAAACGAAAACTTAAAGCGGCCGGCATGGGAAGACTTAAAAACTTTCCGTTCCAGACTGAACGAACTCTGCCCGGGGTATGAGGAGAGTTTTAAGAACCTGGGGTAACTTTACTTTGCCAAAAGGAATTCCGCAATTTTTTCTACATGAGTATCCAGTACATAATTGTCGCAGCGGGAATGAATGTCTGCCATTGCTTTTGAATCTTCGAGCAGTTTTTTTATTTCCACACCAATGTCTTTTGGTTTTTGAATAAAAAAGCCCAGTCTGTTTTTTACCACAAACTGCATGTTGCCCAGTTCCTGATTGTGAATGTAATGGGAAATAATTAAAGGACACTTACAGCTTATTGTTTCAAACATGACAGAAGGTCCGGACTTTGTAACCACGACATCGGCGGCATGAAGGAACTCGTTCATATTTGTTACAAAAGCAAAAACATGAATGTGTTTTTTGGGATGGAGTTTTGCAAACATGCGCAGGTAGTTTTCCTGAACTTTATTGCGTCCACAGATGACACCGATTTCTGCATTAAGATTTATGCGGGCACATTCCTCCACAATTTCTTTTGCACCGGGAAGTCCTTCTCCACCACCTGCAATTAACAAAAGTGGAAGCCGAGAATCAAAGCCAAGTTTAGTTTTCATCTGGGCACGACTAAGTGAAAAATCCTGTACACGGAATTTTTTATTCAGAAGGAAAGGCATGATGAAAATTTTATTTTCAGGCACTCCGTTTTTTAAGGCAACCTGCTTCATCTCTTCTGAATAAACAATCGTATCAACGCGCTTGTCGTAGAACCATGCATTTGGTCCTGTAAAAGGATCTGCAGTAATTGCCGTCATGGAAACAGGTCGTCCTGCCTTACGTGCTGCCTTTGCAAAAACAGGAGTTGTTGCAAAATGAAAACTCACGACATCTGTAATACCAAGTGTGGAAATCATTTTCTTTGCATAGCGGTAAGCAAAAAAATCAACAAGATGAGCAACGATATAAGTGAAAAACCTATGCTGACCAATATCATACAAAAGAGGGAATGAACCCTTTGCATAGTTAACGGAAAAATTATACCCCTTCTCAACAAAGAAGGAAAGAAGTCTGTTTCCTTTACCAAAACCATGCAAAAGAATAATGTCTTCTTCGGGAATATATTTACTTAAAACTTCTTTGAGAACTGTAGCCTGTGCACGATGCCCGTTACCGGCATCAAGAAAAACAAGTGCGAATTTTCTACGGAGCCCAGTTCTATTTACATTTTCGTACATATTGATAATTGTATAGAATTGTTAAAGAAAAAACAAGCGTAAGAGAAACTACTTGCTCAAAAGAAAGTCGGCTATTTTTTCTACTTTAGTATCAAGAACAAAAGAGTTGCAGCGGGAGTGAATCCGGGACATTGCATCAGGATCTTCAAAAATTTCTTTTACCCTGGCACAAATATCCTTTGGTTTTTGAATAAAATATCCCAGTCTGTTTTTTACCACAAACTGCATGTTACCCAGTTCCTGATTATGAATATAATGAGAAAGAATCAGGGGGCACTTACTGCTTAAGGCTTCAAACGTCATGGACGCGCCTGGTTTTGTAACAAGAACATCCGCTGCATGAAAAAACTCATCCATTCTTTTTACAAAAGGAAATACATGTATGCGATTTTGGGGATGCAGGTTTGAAAACATTTGCAAAAAAGATTCCTGTTCTTTATTACGGCCGCATATGACACAGATTTCTGCATTAAGATTTTGCCTTACACATTCCTTTACAATTTCTACAGCACCAGGGAGACCTCCACCACCACCTGCAATTAAAAGAAGCGGAAGTTTAGAATCAAAACAAAGTTTTTCTTTCATCTGAGCACTTGTTAAAGAAAAATCCTGATTACGGAATTTTTTATTCACAAGAAAAGGCATTAGAAAAATTTTCTTTTCACTCATACCTTTTTCTATGGCAAGTTTTTTTATTTCATCAGAATAAACAATCGTATCAATAGTCTTGTCGTAAAACCATGAATTGTGGCAGGAAAAAGGGTCTGTAACAATTGCAGTTACTTTTACTGGCCATGAAACATTACGGGCAGCTTTTGCAAAAACCGGTGTAGCTGCAAAATGTAAACTAACAAGATCAGTAATGCCTAGAGAAGAAATCATTTTTTTTGCATAAGGGTAAAGCAGAAAATCCATAAACCTGGCTGCTAAATGCAAAAAAAATTTATGCTGACCAATATCATACAAAAGAGGATATGCGCCTTTTAAAATAGTTAAGGCAAAAGTATATCCTTTTTCGAATACAAGGGAAAGGAGCCTGTGTTTTTTACCGAAACCATGCAGCAGAATTATATCTTCGGAAGGAATGTATTTGCCAAGCACTTCCTTGAGAACATTTGCCTGCGAACGATGTCCATTACCTGTATCAAGAAAAATAAGAGCAAACTTTCTGCGAATGCCAGTTCGGTTGGAAACTTCATTCATATCTATAATTTTAAGCGAATATTGAAGAAAACACAAGCATAAGTTATAATCTGCAAAATGATTAACTTTCTGGACGTGGTTCTGAACGTTCCCCTGAACCAAAGCTTTACATACAAAGTTCCTCTTGAAAAAAATGATTCCGAGTCAGATCTTTCAAAAGATGATGTCTTTGGACGCCGTGTAGAAGTAAGGTTCGGAAACAGAAAAATGACAGGCATTGTGGTAAATGCAAGTGAAAGTTTACCGGAAAACTGTGCAGTTGGAATTGAAAAAATCAGGCCTGCAACAAGATACATAGACAAAGAAGCAGTTTTAACAAAAGAACTTTACGACCTGGCAGTCTGGATGAGTGCCTATTACATCTGCCCCATCGGAGAA
Organism: Treponema sp.; assembly: GCA_016282455.1. Taxonomy (GTDB): domain Bacteria; phylum Spirochaetota; class Spirochaetia; order Treponematales; family Treponemataceae; genus Treponema_D. The sequence goes on from JAEEKM010000089.1 coordinate 2,935, forward strand.
GTTGTTTTTACAATGATTCCTTCCGGCAGAAGGGAGACAGATTCACTTGGTTTTTCCATGACAGAAGAAAGTGAAAGTTTTATAAAACGTCCTTTAAGCGATGAACAGAGAAAAGCAGTTGACGGCATTCTATACGGAGACAGCAAAAAAATCTTTCATTACCTTTACGGCATGACAGGAAGCGGAAAAACAGAAGTCTTTCTTACTGCGGCAGAAGAAGTTCTTTCTTCGGGAAAAGGAGTCATCTATCTAGTACCCGAAATTGGACTTACTCCCCAGGTGGTAGAAGCGGTTGTAAAAAGATTCGGTAACACAGCGGCAGTTCTTCATTCCCAGCTTACGCCCAGTCAGCGCCTTAATGAATGGAAACGGATATTAAAAAAAGAAGCAAGAGTTGTTGTTGGAGCAAGAAGTGCTGTCTTTGCACCAGTTCCGGATCTTGGTCTTATTATAATTGATGAAGAACATGATGCTTCCTACAAGGCAGGTTCATCTCCCCGCTATCACGCACGACAGGTTGCCATGCACAGGGCAGCTCTTCTTTCCATTCCTCTTGTTATGGGAAG
>JAEEKM010000090.1 GCA_016282455.1 Treponema sp.
AGCATTGTCTGCCATTCTTCTCTTGTGATTGTAATTTCTGTTTCACCAAGAACATCAGGATCAAAAATATAATCCAGATTCTCAGGCCGACTGTCAAATGGCTTGGGATTTAACACAGTGTTACTGTGAGTCTTCTCTTCAGAATCAGAACTCTGATTTTCATCATTCTTGTTTCCTGAAACAACGCAGGAAAGAAAAACAAAAGACAGAGCAAAAAGAACAAAAGCTTTTACAAATAACCTGACAGAAACAAATAATCTATTCATGTTTGAATGATAGCAGTTTTTTTAAATAAAAAAAATCCCCTGTCTCGAATTCAGACAAGGGATTAGTTTTTAAGTGAAAAAATTATTTTGCGCAGTTAGTGCTGTTCCAGCTTACGGTACGGAGAATGTCGCCAAAGACACCTGCGGCTGTAACTCCGGCACCTGCACCATAACCGCGGACTGTAAGTGGAATTGGTGTATAGCGGGCAGTAGTAAATACAAAGGCATTCTCACCGCCACGAACTCCATAGAGAGGATCTTCAGGACCAACTTCCAGCATACCAACAGAAACTTTTCCGTCCTTAATGCTTGCTCCCATGCGGAGAACTTTATTTTCTTTCTTAAGTTTTGCCATTTTGTCTGCAAAGTAAGAATCAAGTTCAGGAAGTTTTTTAAGGAAGTCATCCACACTGCCTTCAAGACTAAAGTTCTCAGGGAAGATTGAGTTCATCACAATGTCGCTCAGTTCAATTTCCATTCCTGATTCACGGGCAATAATAAGTGCCTTGCGGGCAACATCTGTTCCCTTAAGGTCGTCACGGGGATCAGGTTCAGTATAGCGCAGGTTTCTTGCTTCAATAACTGCTTCACTGAATTTCTTTCCTTCATCCAGCTTACCAAAAATGTATGAAAGGGAACCGCTCATAATTCCGTTAAAGGCAGTAAGTCTGTCACCGGATTTGAAAAGGTTCTGCAGAGTGTCAATGATTGGAAGTCCTGCACCAACGTTTGTTTCGTAAAGGAAACGTACATGCATTTCGTTTGCAGTCTCGCGGAGTTTTCTATAGAAAGCCATATCCTTTGAGTTTGCGCGCTTGTTTGGAGTTGCAATGCTCATGCCGGCCTTGAGGATGTCCAGGTAGCGGTCGGGAAGATCGTAACTTGCGGTACAGTCCACAAAGATTGGATTGATGGGTTTCTTCTCCTGAACAAAGCGGATAATGTCATCAACATTTTTGTCTGAATCAAAAGCGAACATGGGCTTTTTCATCTGATCACGCCAGTCTGTTAAATCGAGTCCCTCTTCGTTCAAAATCATTCCGTCAATGGTTGTAATTGCCATGACACGAACATCAATTCCCTGTTCAAGAAGGGTGTCATGCTGGTCACGGATCTGGTCAATCATTGTTCCGCCGATTGTTCCTGCACCAAAAGCAAAAACCTGAATTGACTGAACGGTGTTAAAGAAGAATCTGTGTACAACACGAACGGCTGTATCTCCGTCAGAAGAATTGATTACGGCAGAAATAGATCTTTCGCTTGAACCCTGGGCAATGGCAAGAATGTTAATGTCGCGGCTTGCAAGAGAATCAAAGAAAGTTCCTGCAACACCACGCTTTGCCTTCATGTTGTCACCAATAATGGAAACAATGGCACAGTCATCATGCACTTCTATGTCGTTGATGATTTTGCTTGAAATCTCAAGGGCAAACTCTGCTTTAAGAACATCATTCACTTTGCCTGCGGCATGTTTTCTTACGCAGAAAGAAATTGTGTATTCAGAAGAGGACTGTGTAATAAGAAGAACAGAAATACCTGCGTTGCTTACTGCACTAAAAATGCGGGCTGCCATTCCCTTGCGGCCTTTCATTCCGCTTCCACTAACGCTCACCATGGCACAGTCTTTAAGACAGCTTATACCGCGGACAGGTCCTGTTTTGTCATCTTCAAAAGGTCCCTTACCGATTCTTGTTCCACGGGCAGAAGGATTGTGGCTGTTAAGGCTCCAGGCTTCAATTCCCTTTGAGGCAAGAGGTGCAAGGGTTTTTGGATGAAGAACTTTTGAACCAAAGAAGGAAAGTTCCATTGCCTCTTCGTAACTCATGTCATCAACAAGAATTGCATCAGGCACAACGCGGGGGTCTGCAGTATAGATTCCGTCTACATCAGTCCAGAACTCAACCTTTGTGGCCCCAAGTGAATAGCCCACGATTGCGGCACTAAAGTCACTTCCGTTTCTTCCAAGAAGTCCCATAACAGGCTGTGCACCGGTTCCAGAAACCCATGAGCAGATAAAACCTGGGAAAAGGAAAATCTGAGTAAAGCTTAATGCACCTTCGCGAAGGGCAGAGAAAGCAACTGCACTTCTTTCGTAATCAGGGTCACCTTCTTTCTGGTTTCCTGTAGTGTAGATGTATTTTCTGCTGTCAAGAAGAAGCACATTCTGTCCTTTTGCAACAAGCACTTCTTCCACCATGGGAGCGCACATAAGTTCACCCATACCCATAATGCGGCAGTGAACGGTTGGCGGACACTCACCGAAAGTAGCAAGACCGGACAAAAGTTTATCCAGTTCAGACAGATAGGGATCTATTTTACCAAGTACTTTGTCAGAATCAAATGAAGGAACTTCCTTTTTGATTTCTGCACAGATTGTAGAATGAACACTTCTTAAATGTTCAATGAATGGAGCAGCCTGACCTCCGGTAACACAAACATCAATAGCCTCCTGAAGTTTGTTTGAAACCCCGGCCACCGCACTTACCACGACAGAAATACGATCCGTCTTTGCACGGCCAATCATAATATTCACGCTGTCAATAATGCGGCGGGCAGAACCCATGCTGGTTCCACCGAATTTAAGTGTAAGCATACTCTTCCTCGGAAAAATAAAAGTTGTACTATTATAGAGATTTTTGAATAAATATACAACTGTGCTTTATATTTCCCCGGAATTTTCTACCATAAAAACCACGTGTTGAAACATCCGTCAAGTTCTGCTATCATGCCTGCACGAGAAGTAATTTATGGAAGAAACACCTGCCGCAAGAAAAGAAAACCCACTCGGAACAGAACGCATTTCCACTTTGCTCAGAAAGTTTGCAGTTCCCAGCGTAATTGCCATGCTGGTAAGTTCCCTTTACAACGTTGTCGATCAGATTTTTATAGGCTGGGGTGTAGGTCCCTTAGGAAACGCCGCCACCAACGTTGCATTCCCCTTTACCACAATCTGTATGGCAATTGCCCTTACACTTGGAATCGGTAGTGCCGCAAGATTTTCACTTCACCTGGGAAAAAAAGAAGAAGACGAAGCCGCAAAAGTAGCAGGTGCAGGATTCTGCATGATGCTTTTCTTTGGCATAATCTACGCAGTCATCATTGAAATATTTTTAAAGCAGATGCTCACCGCCTTTGGTGCAACCGAAGCAATCTTTGACTACGCCACCCAGTACGCAGGAATAACCGCAATCGGAATGCCAATGCTCATTACCATGAACGGTCTTTCCAACCTGACCCGTGCAGACGGAAGTCCACTCTACTCAATGATGAGCATGGTTGTAGGAGCGGTAATCAACACAATACTTGACCCAATTTTTATATTTGTATTCGGCTGGGGAGTTGCAGGTGCCGCCTGGGCAACAGTAATCGGTCAGGCCGCCTCTTTAATTACCGCCCTTCTTTACATTCCCAGGTTCAAGCGCGTCACCCTTAAAAAAGAATACTTCAAGCTGGACTTCAAGCAGATTGGAACAACCGTCACAATGGGCATGAGTCAGGGCCTAAACCAGATTGCAATCACCGTGGTGCAGGTTGTAGCAAACAGAAGTCTCGTTTACTACGGTGCCCTCTCCGCCTACGGTTCAGACATACCGCTTGCAGGAAGCGGAATTGTAATGAAAGTAAACGGAATTATTTTTTCAATCATCATCGGAATAAACCAGGGAATGCAGCCCATCATAGGATTCAACTACGGTGCAAAAAAATACAGCCGTGTAAAGAAAACTTATTTTGGAGCAATGGCCGCAGTTCTTGCAATTACCATACTGGGACTTTTTGTTTTTGAATTCTTCCCCCACATTGTGCTGCACGCCTTTGGAAAAGGAGACCCGCTTTACTTTGAGTTCTCAATAAAATTCATGCGCACAGTTCTCTGCACACTGCCGCTTGTTGCCGCTCAGATTACAAGTGCAAACCTTTTTTCTTCAATCGGTAAGCCTGTAAAAGGAGCCCTGCTCTCTCTTGCCCGAAGCGTATTCTTTTTTATTCCGGCAGTACTCATTCTCCCCCTCTTCTTTGCTTTAGACGGAATTCTTTACGCAGGTCCTCTCTCAGACATTCTTGGTGCAATACTGGTTGCAGTTTTCATCATCATTGAACTTAAGAAAATGGGAAAGAATACAAACTGACTTCTTCTTAACGGCATGAATTTACATAGCGTGTAAAACTTTCCCTTTCTATAAAAAAACATTTTTCTGCGCACCCCGCTTTCCGGGGTTCCGCCTTCCGGCTCCATTCTACTGCGTAGAACGCTACGCGCCCCTCCAATCAGGCGTAAGTTCCCCCTGCTTCACCTTGTGTTCTTCAAAATAAGTTTTCATGTCATTTAAGACCCGCTTTTTATCTGCCGTCCACAAGGGGGCAATCAAAAGGCGTTTTGCTCCGTCTCCAGTAAGGCGGTGAATGACAATGTGTTTGGGAATGACTTTTAAAACCTCACCAAGAACAAAAAAGTATTCTTCTTTTTCCATGCAGGTAAAAAGTCCCTTTTTATAATCCAGGGCAAGGTCTGTTCCTTCAAGCACATGAAGAAGGGAAAGTTTAATTCCGTCAGTGCCAGAGGCCACCGCAAACTTTGCAGAAGAAATCATTGTTTCAAGATTTTCTCCAGGAAGGCCAAGAATTAAATGCGTTACAAGATGAATTTTTCCCGAAGCATTTTTTATACGTCTTACCGCATCCTCATAGACCTCATTTGTAAAAGCACGTCTGAAGGAGGCTGCACTTTTTTCATCACTGGTCTGTAAACCAAGTTCCAGCTGAACAAATGTTTTTTCTGCAAGACGGGCAATTCTAAAAAGAATGTCGTCACTCAAACAGTCGGGGCGGGTTGCAATGGCAATGCCGCTTACGTTTTCAGCCCTTACCGCTTCAAGATATTTTTTTTCCAGTTCTTCTGCGTTTCCATAAGTGTTTGTAAAGTTCTGGAAGTAGGCAATAAAAGTTCCGTCTTTACATTTGTCTTTTACAAGAGCCTTTGCCTGATTTATTTGTTCTGTAACGGAAAGATTTCTTGAGGCAGCAAAATCCCCTGAACCGCTTGCACTGCAAAAAGAACAGCCGCCCCACCCCTTTGTTCCATCCCGCGTAGGACAGGTACAGCCTGCATCTATGGAAAGTTTATAGGCTTTTTTGCCAAAGAGGTTTTTATAAAAATCAGAAACGGAATTGTATGGAGGCATATTTGTTTTTCTATATGGAAAAAGAACAAAGGTCAAGGGCCGGCTTGCAAAAAGGCACTGTCACCTATAAAATAAAAACATGCGCAGAGTCCCGAATGTAAAAACAGTGCTTCTTCTTTTAACCTTCATTTCTATCTGCCCCCTGCTTTACCCTGAAGAAGAGTCTGAAAAAGAACCTTTAATCACCCTTGAAAAAATCGGTGTATACAAATGCGGAAAGCAGCCCAAACAGGTTCGTTTTTCACCTGACGGAAAGTTTATTCTTCTTCCGCTTTTAGACGACACCGGCATTGATATTTTTTCTCTTGATGAAAAAAAAATTACAGGACGTATTACTCCCCCCGAGTCAGAGAAATGCGGTTTTGCAGAAGAGCTTTTCATTCCTTCGCTAAACTCCTATTTTGTTTCCCAGATGATGACGGCATCCGTGCACGAGTACACCTACCCCGGCTTTGTATTTAAGCGCACAATAAAAACAGAGGGGGAATGGAGTAAGTTCATTTCCTGGTGTCCGGAGAAAAAACTTCTTGCAGTTTCAAACTGGCTTACAAATGACATTTCTCTTATTGATTATGAAAGTGCAGCAGTGCTTCGTAAAATAGAAACAGGCAGGGCACCCCGAGGCATGGTTTTTACAGACGGTGGAAAGTACCTTATAAGCCTTTCTTTTGAAAGCGGAAAGATTGAAAAGTTTAATACAGACACAGGTAAAAGACTTTCTGAAATAAAAATTGACAGGGCGGCTATGCGGCACATTGTTCTTTCTGACGATGAAAAGACTGCTTATGTAAGCGACATGTTCCACAGGGCCGTGTATGAAATAAACCTTGAGGAGTTTAAAATAAAGAGGACTGTAAAGGTGTTTAACAATCCAAACACAATCGCACTTTTAAAAAACCGCTGGCTTTTTGTTTCCTGCAGGGGTCCAAACAACCCGAGCGACTACACAAAACGCTCCCCCGTAGACGG
>JAEEKM010000091.1 GCA_016282455.1 Treponema sp.
GAAAGGGACAGAAGCTGAAGATAGAATGCTCTGCGGAGGCATACGAAAAGGTGCCCTTCAATCAGCAGGGCTCGCTTACATACAGACGAAATACCCTTGTGAAGTTCAAGTACTACGAGGATACGGTTTTCAATTAAAAGAGGGGGACGGCAAATGTCGTCCCTGTTTTCTATACGGGAGGAAATATGGTAAACTTCAATAACGACTGGGACCAGCTGCTGAAAGGCGAGTTTGAAAAGGACTATTACCTTCAGCTGAGACAGAAGCTCATAAATGAGTACAGAACACAGCGCATTTACCCTAATATGTATGATATCTACAACGCCATGAAGTATACTTCCTATGACGCTGTGAAGTGCGTCATCATCGGGCAGGATCCATACCACGGAGAAGGACAGGCTCACGGTCTGAGCTTTTCCGTCCGCAAGGGCATTGCACCGCCGCCCTCACTTGTGAACATATTCAAGGAGATAAGGGACGACGTGGGCATAGACAATCTTGGCAAGCACGGTGAGCTTACCAAGTGGGCGCAGGAGGGAGTGCTTCTGCTGAATTCCGTTCTGACGGTCCGCGCAGACCAGGCAAGGAGCCACCGCGGCCTTGGCTGGGAGAACTTCACCACCGACGTAATAAAGCTGCTAAACGAAAGAGAAAAGCCCATGGTATTCATGCTGTGGGGAGGGGACGCAAAGGCAAAGCAGCAGTTCATCACAAACCCGCGTCACCTGATACTGAAGGCTGCACACCCCAGTCCGCTGTCGGCGTACAACGGCTTTTTCGGGTGCAGACACTTCTCAAAGGCGAATGCCTTTCTCCGTGCCAACGGCATGGAAGAAATAGACTGGTCAATAGACTGAAACGGAGGCAGCTATGCGTATAAAGGATATATTTGAAAAAAAGACAGTGTTTTCATTTGAGGTCTTCCCTCCAAAGAAGACCAGTCCCATTGAGGTCATATACAGTACACTTGACGAGCTCCAGGGACTTCACCCCGACTTTATAAGCGTTACATTCGGTGCAGGCGGCAGCGGTAACAGCCGCTATGCGCTGGACATCGCTTCGAGGATAAAGGACAGCGGCATAATTCCCATGCTCCATCTGCCCTGTATCAACTTCACAAAGGCAGAGATAGACGCAGCACTTAACGAGGCTCAGCAGCGCGGCATCGAAAACATACTGGCTCTCAGGGGCGATATAAATCCCGATATAGAGCCTGTTGAGGACTTCCGCCACGCCAGCGACCTAATTACCTACATAAAGTCAAAGGGCAGCTTCGACATAGCAGGCGCCTGCTATCCCGAGTGTCACCCCGACGCAGAAAACCTGGTGGAGGACATAATCAATCTCCGCAAAAAGGTTGAGGCAGGTGCAGACCATCTCATCACACAGCTTTTCTTTGACAACGACCACTTCTACGAATTCCGCGAAAAGGCAGCCATAGCAGGCATAAACGTGCCTATCGAGGCAGGTATCATGCCCGTGGTAAACAAGAACCAGATAGAGCGCATGGTCACCACCTGCGGAGCCAGTCTTCCCAGCAAGTTTGTCCGTATCATGACAAAATATGAGCACAATCCCGAGGCTCTCCGCGATGCAGGAATAGCCTATGCCGTGAACCAGATAGTGGACCTTGTAGCCAGCGGAGTTGACGGAATACACCTTTACACCATGAATAACCCCTACGTCGCAAGGAAGATAAGCGAAGCCGTTTCGGGCATAATAGGTGCGTGATGGAGCTGCTTCCCATATCGAAAGCGGAGGCTGCGCGGTACATGGGAGTGAAGGGTACTCCCGACCCTGCTGTAGCGGAGCTCCTGGACAGAGCCGAAAGCCTTGTCATGGAGAGAGTACGCCCTAAGTATGTCTACCTTGAGACCAATGTCACCTTTACAGATGAAGGAGTCCTTCTGGGAGCCATGGCAGAGCCCATGACAGGGGTGGATATAAAGCGCCACCTGAAGGGCTGCAAGCGGGCAGTGCTCCTTGCCGCCACACTTTCCCAGGAGGCGGATAAGCTCATACGCCAGGCAGCTGTAACCGATATGGCGCAGTCACTCGCCCTTGACTGCATATGCAGCGCCGCCGTGGAACAGGTCTGTGACCGTGCGGAAAAGGAGATATTTGCCGCCCACCCCTGCCGGTACAGGACATGGCGTTTCAGTCCCGGCTATGGGGACCTGCCCATAACATTGCAGCGCAGCTTTCTTCTCGCTCTGAACGCTCAGAGGCGCATAGGGCTCACGGTAACTGACAGCTGTCTCCTTATACCGTCAAAGTCTGTGACGGCAGTTATAGGCATTTCTGATGCCCCTGTGGAGAGAGGTCCGAAGGGCTGTGCCGTATGTACCATGAAGGACAGCTGTGCATTCAGGGCAGCAGGCACAAAATGTGGCAAAAATATGTGAATTTGTCCGAATTATATCACAGTATTAACACATTATATGTAATAAACTAACTATAATCACTTTCAAAATCTATGTAATATTTATATTGACATAAACCGCGCTCACATGATATAATTAAGAAAAGCGCAGA
>JAEEKM010000005.1 GCA_016282455.1 Treponema sp.
CTACCTGGTGTCCGTCAAAATCAGGACCGTCAACACACACAAACTTTGTCTCACCGCCGACACTAACACGACAGCCGCCGCACATACCGGTACCGTCAATCATGATTGTGTTAAGGCTTACAGTGCATGGAACATTGTATTTTGCCGCACACTGGCATGCAAACTTCATCATGATTGGGGGTCCAATGGCAATAACTTCTGCGGGAGGAACTTCCTGCTGGCAAAGGCGCTCAAGGGCAACTGTAACAAGACCCTTTTCACCTGCGGAACCGTCGTCTGTCATGATAATAACATCATCACAAACAGCCTTCATTTCATCAACAAAAATCAAAAGATCTTTTGTACGGGCACCTTCAATAAGGATAACTTTGTTTCCGGCCTCTTTTAATGCCTGCACAATCGGGTAAAGTGGAGCGGTACCAAAACCACCGCCAACGCAAACCACAGGGGCATCATACTTGCGGATATTGCTTGGTGTTCCCAAAGGACCAAGAACGCCGCCAAGGTAGTCACCTTCATTCAGTTTAGAAAGCTTGTAAGTGGAAGCACCCACCGGCTGGAAAGCGATTGCAACCCAACCCTCTTCTGCATTTGCATCTGCAATGGTAAGAGGAATGCGCTCTGTCAAATCCTGGTCAACCTGAACAATAAGGAACTGTCCAGCCTTGCGGTTTCGGGCAATATCGGGAGCGTAAAACTTTACGTAATAAACGTTCTCAGAAAGCTGCCTTTTTTCAAGAATCTTGTTCATATACTTTTCCTTACACAACGAGTATGAGACTCTGTTAAAAGTTGCATAATTATACACACTTTGCATGACTTTGACAATCGGGGCAATAATGTCACCCAAATTACAAATGTAAATGCCACTCCCATCGGGAACCCTGCACGAAAAAAGGCTTCCGCGCTTCGCTTGTGCAGAATTTTTTTCGTGCAGGAACCCCGATTCCGTGGCAATTCACATTATAATTTATGATGAACTGCGGCTGAGAAATCGTAGATTTCTCCTGGCACCCATGGCAGATGCAGTTCCGTTTCGTGGCAGTTTACAAACCATAATTTTTTAAGTGATTTTTTTCTTTCTTTGGACGGGATTTTTATTTCATGGCGGGGGAAAGTTTATTTGCTGCAATCGGGGGAAGGGGGTTGGGCGCACCCCGCTTTCCGTGGTTGCGGCTTGGGCCTCCACCACTACAATCGGGCGTAGGTGAAAAAAAGCGGCTGAGGACTACACTTTTGCAAGCATAGGCTCAACCGCTTGTCATGCTGAACTTGTTTCAGCACCTGCTCAATATATGGGTCTATAGATTCCGAAACGAGTCCGGAATGAAATAAGGACTAAAACTTATTCCCAAGACCACTGGGCATAAAAATTATTAGCATTTTCAAGCATTGCAGCAAGAAGGGTTCTGATTAAAGCAGAAGAACGCTTACTGCTTACTTCTTCGTCATCCTCATCTTTACTATGACCTATTGAACTCAAATCAAGATCCACCAGACCACTTCCGTCTTTTTTGTTGTTAAATCCAACAAGTGTTGGAGTTTTAATTTCACCATCGTATACGTATGATTTTAATTCATACTTTCCAAGTTCAGAAAGAAGGGTAGAAATATCTGCCTGGCCACTGGAAGAAATCTGAAAGTTTGCAAGATTGATTGTACAAGACATATTCTGAGCCGTCAGCTCTTCGCCTTCTTCGTTTGAAGTAATTGTGTGTTTAGGGTTGTCATCAATCCAGGGGAAATTTGAATGGAAGGTAACCTCCGTCATAGCTCCACATCCACTTAACAATAAACTTCCGGCAACAAGTGCAAGTACAGAAAACAGGGTAATAATTTTTTTCATAAACAGACTCCTCAAAAAACCGTTCTAAAACGGCTTTTCTACTATTATAAAACACTTTTCTTAATAAGAAAAGGTAAAAATGGAATTTTTACAAAAGTGTCTGCCTTAACTATAATTTTAAAATAAAAGCACCGCTTTTTTCATCCACGGGAAGGGGGCCCTTTGGAAGGGGAGCACAGAGGCATTCTCCGGAAGAAAATGGTGCATTACTTACCACAAGCAGAAGTCCCAGCGGAGAACAGGCATAGTGTCCCGTTCTGTTTCCAGGAAGATGAATGCCGTCGCTTGCAATGCGGAATGTTACAAAACCTTCCTTCTCTTCTTTTTTCATGCCATTTGTAAGAGCCACAAAAGAGAGCACTGCCCTTTCCTTAGTAAGTTTTGCTTCTGCAGAAAGTTTTTTTAGTTCCTTTGGAGCATCATCAGTAGAAAAAACATAATTACACCACTTACCGCCTTTTTTACCGTCCATGGGGCAGGCAGAACAGTGGGTACAGGGAGAAAGCGGCTGGTAGCCCCTGCGTAAAAATGAGTCCCTTAACAGACTCACAAAACGTGCAGCTTTGGGCGCTCCAGTTTCTACCACAAGAACTTTTCCGTCTTTTTTTTCATCAGTATAAGACAAAAGCTGCTCGCAGTATTTTTTTGCAAGATAATCCGGCGGCATGGAAGAATCCTGAGTGGCTTCGTTAAACATGTTGGCGCAGGTTACCAGAACAGCCTTTTCTTTTACCGCAGTTCCCATAGAACCCTTAACGCGCACAATTTTCCAGGACTGGCATTTTAATTTAGAAGCAATGGAAAGAAAAATGTTTTCTCCAAAAAGAAGTGCCTGAGAAGAAATGTCCATGCAGTAAAAAGTAAGGTCTTTTGTCCTGAGTTCCGGTCTTGCAAGAAAAAGTGCAATGGGAAGGGTTAAAGGGCCTGAACCAATGTCAAGACAGATATCCCCGTCAGTAAGAGAAAAAAATGAAGACGGCAGGTTGGAAAAAAGTCTTGTAAGGCGCACAAGGTTCCACCAGAAAAAATACCTCACGTAGGCACTGAGGGTTTCTGTTTTGTTCATGTAACCTGTCCAGCGCTTATCCCTTTCATCTGTAAGGGAATGACTTAAGGCCTGTATCTGCTTTGGAAGAAGAAGCCTCTGTTTTGAATTAAGGGGCGACACTTCAGAAATAATGTTTCCCACTTCCTGCAGAATATTTCTTGCATCAGAGGGAAGATTTGCAATGTCAAAAAGTGAATCCACTTCTTCTACCGTAATTTCTTCCATCCGGCTTCTTGCTTTTTTTGTTTCAAGACTATTGTTTTTTTTGCGTTCTTTTGCTGACTCTTTATCCTGCTTAGATTTTTTTTGAAAATAATCTTTGCCTTCTTTTTTGAACTGTTTTATTTCTTCGTATTCTGCTGACTTGATTTTTTTTCTGCGGGTGATTCCCTGTTTTTTTTCATACCAGGCAGGTTCAAATTCGTCACTCTGATTATTGTTTTTTTTCATCTGCTTTTCCTGCTTTTGAACTTGCGTAGCGCTCTCCGCTTTTCTTTAACATAAGGTATAAGTTTCCCAGTTCACTGCGGATGTCATGCAGGGCTTCCAGGGCTGCCGCATTTGCATCTGCGGTAGTCATTTCCTGCACAATCTGTTTTCTTGCACCGTCAATGGTATATCGCTGAGTGTAAATTAAAAACTTAAGCCGCTGAATAATGTCTATTTCACGCTGGGTATAAATTCTGCGGCCGTTCACATCTTTTTGCGGAGTAAAACAGGGGATTACTTCTTCCCAGTAACGGAGCACATAAGGTTTTACTCCAGTGAGCTGTTCTACTTCCCCGATTGAATATTTTGCCATTCTAGTTTTTGTCTCGTTCCCTGTCCTGCCATTTCTGGCGGCTTGCTTTCATTTCAATCTGGACAGGAATAAGGTCAAATCCCAGATCCTCCCGAATCCTGTTCTTTAAATAAGTAACGTAACTTGGGGGAACGTTGTCCGGGCGGGTTGCAAAAATCAAAAAGTTCACCGGGTTCACGCTTGTCTGGGTCATGTAGCGTACTTTAAAGTGAATGGCTTTTGTTGCTGGGGGCGGATACTTTGCAAGCCAGTCTCTTAGTGCAAGGTTTAAGGCGGCAGTATCCACTTTGCGGTTTAACTGGGCATACACGTCAAGGGCAGTGTTCATGAGGTTTTTAATGCCGTCCTTGTTTTTTGCAGAAATTGCAACTATAGGGGCAAAACTCATCTGACCGAACATAGTACGGTTATATTCAGACACATCCTTTAAGGCTTTGTTGCTCTGGTCTTCCATGAGGTCCCATTTGTTCAAAACAAAAATCACACCGCGGCCACGGGAAAATGCCTGGGCGGTAATTTTTTTGTCCTGTTCTGCAAGGCCTTCCTTTGCATCAATCATTATAAAGGCAATGTCGCATTCGTCCAGGGTTTTAAGGGCACGGTTTACGGAATAATACTCCACGTTTTCCGTTACCCTTGCCTTGCGCCTGATTCCGGCAGTGTCAAGAATCTGAATATCCCTTCCGTTATAGCGGAAACTTCCTTCCACAACATCACGGGTTGTTCCTGCGTAGTCGCTTACAATGCTGGCTTCCGTGTGGGTAAGGGCATTGCTCAGGGTGCTTTTACCGGTGTTTGGTTTTCCAAGAATTGCAATTCTTATGGGGCGGTCATCTTCTGCACCTTCCGTTACGGCACTAAAGTCAAGGCCTTCTACCATGGCTTTTTCAAGTTCATAAAGGTTGTCACCATGCTTTGCACTTATAAGAACCAGTTTTTCAAAACCATACTCGTAGTAGCCGTAAGCCAGGGCTTCATGCTTGCCACCTTCGGTTTTGTTCACTGCCACAACAAGTTTATGCCAGTAAGGTCTTAGTGCCTGAATGAACTCTTCGTCTTCAGGAGTAGTTTCCGTTGCATCAAGAAGGAGAAGTATTCTGTCTGCCTTGGCAATCATCTCCTTTGTTTTTGCAACAACCAAATCATCCATCTCACTTTCGCGGGAAGTAAAATCTCTTGTAAGTTTGTATCCGCCTGTGTCCATGAGGTGAACGGGTTTTCCGTCTAAGAAACAGGTTCCTTCCACAGGGTCACGGGTAACACCCGGGGTTGGGTCTGTAATTGCACGACGGGTATGGGTGAGGGCATTAAAAAGCGTACTCTTTCCCACATTCGGTCGCCCCGCAATTACAATAAGCGGAAGGTTGTTGTAGACTTTATCAGTATAAAATTCCTTTGAGTTTTTGCGATGACTTCCGATTTCTTCAATTTCTGGAAAATCTTCTTCGTTAAAAACTTCATCGTCCTCATCACTTTCATCATCTGCAGACACTTCACTTTCAATCACTTCGTTTTCTGCAGGAATTTCCTTAACAGGCTTTGGTTTCGAAAAATCGGGTTTTTCTTTTTTTTGCTTCTTCATTTTTTTTCCTAGTAGAGGGAACGGCTTGAAATATTCTCAAGCTCCTGAATTGTAAACTGGGAAAGGGTTTCTTTAATTACAGGAATCTGTTTGGGACTCATGCTCAGACTTCTGACTCCCATACCTGCAAGAATAATGGCGCTTTCCCTTCTTCCTGCCATTTCACCACAAACAGAAACAGGAATATTTGCTTTTTTTGCATTCCTTATGGTTTGTTCAATCATGCGCAGCACCGCAAGATGGAACTCATTGTAAAGGGGAGCAACGGTCGGGTTTTCACGGTCAATGCCGATTATGTACTGGGTAAGGTCGTTTGTTCCAAGCGAGAAAAATGCACAGTGGGGAGCAAGAACATCTGAACAAATGGCGGCAGCGGCAGTTTCTATCATAATACCGATGGGAACATCTTCGCGGTAAGGAATGCCGTCTTCTTTAAGACTCATCTGTACTCCGCGGGCAATTCCAAGAACTGTTTCTACCTGAGATGCATTTGTAATCAGGGGGAGCATAATCCTTAAGTTTCCATAAACGCTGGCTCTGTAAAGGGCACGGAGCTGTGTTCTAAAAACTTTGGGGTAAAAAAGTGACAGGCGTATTGCACGCAAACCCATGAGGGGATTTTTTTCCACCAGCTGGGGAATGTCGTCAAGTTTTACAAGTTTGTCTCCGCCCGCATCCAGTGTTCTGATGGTAACGGGACGGTCTCCCATAGTCTCGAGTACTTTTTTATATGCCTCAAACTGAAGTTCCTCAGAAACGGAACTTGCAAAGGGAGAACCCTTGTCATGCAGTTTTTGAATTTCGTTCATGAAAAGAAATTCAGTGCGGAAAAGACCAATTCCGTCAGCACCTTCATTCAGGGCAATCTCTGCTTCTTCGGGAGTACCTATGTTTGCATAAATCTTAAATTCCGTTCCATCTTCCGTAGTTGCTTTTTTGTCGCGGAATTTCTGGAACTTAAGCTGATATTTTGCTTCTGCTGCAATGCGAATCTGGTACTCACTTCGGGTAGCGGCATCCGGGTTGATTATTACCTGGCCCAGGGCACCATCTACAATTACTTCGTCACCGGAATGAATGTTTTTTGCAATATCGGGAATACCCATTACGGCAGGAATACCGTAACTCTTTGAAAGAATGGCTACATGGCTTGAAACACCGCCTTCTGTAAGGGCAATACCCGCAATTTTCTTTTTGGAAAGGACAACTGAATCGCTGGTACGCATGGACTTTGCAACGATAATGGAGCCGTCGGGAACATCCATTATGTCAAAGGGCTCATAGCCTACCAGAAGATACAGAACCCTGGTAAAAACATCCTCAATGTCTCGAGCGCGTTCTGCAAGATAGTCGTTACCGCTGTTTCTAAGGCGCTCAACGTATTCTTCTACGCTGGTTTTAAGAATGTATTCTATATTAAGGGATTCTTTTTCTACCCTGGACTTTACTTCCTTTGAAAAAACAGGGTCAGTGAGCATGAGGATATTTGTTTCAAAAATACTGCGCTGAACACTATCCTGGGGAAGATTTTTTATATGTTCTTCAATCCTTTGCTGAATGGTTGCACAGGAATCATCAAAACGCTTCCATTCTTTAGCAACTTCTTCTGAGGAAATACTACGTTTTTCAATCTGATACTCGGAAACTTCCGGCAAAACATACGCTTTACCAATTCCAAGCCCATTGGAGGCAGAAAAACCAAGGATTGAGTTCATTCTTCTATATTATCAACATTATTGCGATTTTGCAAGGATTTTCAGTGAACCTTGACTAATGGGTAAAGTAATGTTACTATTAAAAGTATCATGAAACTTACAGAACAGCAATTGGAACAAATCCGCACTCAGGTGGCGCGGCTCAAGAAAGTTGAGAATGGTTTTTACGCAAAAAAACTCAAAGACATCAACCCGGAAGATATAAAAACACAGGCTGATTTTGAAAAACTGCCCTTCAGTTCAAAACAGGAACTCAGGGAAGCATACCCTCTGGGACTGGCTGCAGTTCCTGAAGAAGAAATTGTGCGCATTCATTCTTCCTCCGGTACAACAGGCACTCCGGTTATCATTCCCTACACCCAGAAAGACGTGGATGACTGGGCAGAAATGTTTGCCCGCTGCTACAAAATGGCCGGCATGACAAACAAAGACCGCATTCAGATTACTCCAGGCTATGGTCTTTGGACCGCAGGAATAGGTTTTCAGGCCGGTGCAGAACGCATGGGTGCAATGGTAATTCCAATGGGCCCGGGTAACACAGAAAAACAGCTGCAGATGATGCAGGACCTTAACGCAAGTGTTATTGCCGCAACTTCTTCCTACGCACTTCTCCTTGCAGAAGAAATTGAAAAGCGTGGAATAAAAGACAAGATTCACCTTAAAAAAGGCATTATCGGAAGTGAACGCTGGGGCGAAAAAATGAGAAACCGCATCAAGGAACTTCTGGGAATTGAACTTTACGACATCTACGGACTCACTGAATGTTACGGTCCGGGAATAGGCATTAACTGTTCCGAAGGAAGCGGCATTCACGTGTGGGACGACTACATTTACTTTGAAATTCTTGACCCTGTAACAGGACTTCCAGTTCCCGAAGGAGAAATCGGAGAAATTACCCTTACCACACTTGTTAAGGAAGGAGCCCCCCTCATCAGATTCCGCACACATGACCTGGCCGCTTTCATTCCAGGTGAATGTCCCTGTGGCTGTAAACACCCGAGAATCACACCAATTTTAGGCCGCAGTGATGACATGGTAAAAGTTAAGGGCTGCATAATCTTCCCCTCTTCCATTGAAGAAGTCATAAAAAAAGTACCTGGAACTTCCAGTGAATACCGCGCAGAAATTGAACACGTAGACGGAAGGGATCAGATGACTCTCTTTGTAGAAGTAGAAGGCGGAGTAGACAGAGCAGAAACTGCAATCAACATCATGTACCACTGTAAGGAGCAGTTAAAAATGACCCCTGTGGTAAAAGTTGTGGGCGAAGGTGAACTTCCCCGCAGTGAAAAAAAGACAAAACGTATTTTAGACAAAAGATTTTAAAATAAAAAATGGCTGCCTGATGGAAAATAAATCCGCCAGACAGCCTTTTTAGTTTACAGACTAAAACTTAAGGGCCAGAGCAAGACCATATTTTTCCTGAACAGGATTGATTACCGGAACAAGTGAAACTTCTTCAACTTTTTCATCCAGACCAAGCACTGTCTTAAGTTTTGCATTCCTCTGCTTTGCATAAACAATGGGCATAACAGTTCCAAAGATTCTGTTTGCACCCCACAGGGCAACGGCACCAATCATGAGCCCCAGACCTGTATCCGTAAAGGCCTTCATTGCATCCATGTCTCCTTCACCAAAGGTGAAAATTGCAACAAGCATATCACCAAGAAGACCGATTGTAAGAACCACACCGCCGCTTACAAGAAGGGTTGTAACGCCAATGTCCACACCCAGGCTTATGTTTTTAGAAAGAATATCTCCCTGTTTCTTAGAACCTGTACCAAAACCAGGAATCCAGTTAAGGAAAATGGGAAGACCGACTTTTGTCAGGTTCTTTTTGTAAAGTTCTTCCCTTTCCAAATAATCCATGTCAAACACAAGTGCCTGAATGTCCTCAGAAAGAGCATCAAGTGACTTTGTGCTTCCTGCAAGAAGTACGTCAAGGTTCACGTAATTTTCAGCTTCACCCTCTGTTTCTGCAACAACTTCTACTCCCACTTCGTCGCTTACTTCGTCGGTTGTGATGGATGTGACGTTCACAGCCTCTGTTGTCTCAGTCTCCACTTCCTGTGAAAAAGCAGGCATTGCAAGTGAAGCAGTTAAAAGAAGGATCGCTCCTGTCATCATCAATTTATTCATTTCTTTGTCCTCCAAAAAGTATCTAACATATATTTTACACCATAGAAGCCATTCTGACTATAAAAATAACAATTTTTTTATTCCTCCAGCGTAAGGGATGCACTCTGGTACTGGGGAAGGAATTTTTTAAGTCCTCCGTTTTCAAAGGCAACGGTTATGAGCCATTCCCCTTCATCTGTTTTTTCAGCCTTAATAATCTGTCCGTGGCCCCAGTCGTCATGAAAAACTGACGCTCCCTTGTGCCATTTTTTAGCATAGGGATGATCTGCTCCTCCGTCACTGTCTGCATTAAAAAGCGAAGGTTTTTGCCCCAGAATACGGATGTTGTCTTTTCCCAGTTCTGACAAAAAAGGACTGGGCTGCATATAACTTGTCCTACCGTAAAGGCGCCTCATGCCGCAGCTGGTAAAATAAAGTTCTGTCTTTGCACGGGTAATGCCCACATAAAAAAGTCGGCGTTCTTCTTCGAGTTCACTTCCGGTTTTGTTTTCTCTGGGGAAAACTCCATATTCCATGCCGGTAATAATAACTCTGGGGAACTCAAGTCCTTTTGTATTGTGAAGGGTAATAAGGGTTACGCTGTCACTTTCTGCATCATCACTTTTTTCTTC
>JAEEKM010000092.1 GCA_016282455.1 Treponema sp.
ATGTTTTCTAAGTTTGAAGAGCCGAGAAAATTTTCTGTATTGGAATCCCAGATTTTATACGACCCGAATAATTCCTATAAAAATGAACTTGAAAAGATTAATCAATTTGCAAAAGAAGATTTAGAAAATAATCTTAATAGTTCACTTGGTTACATTCATTATCTTATTTCAGATTACAAAAAAGACCGCTGGTATCGCCGAGATGCATTCATTCAATTACATGAGAATTTGAACACAGCAATAAGAGCAGGAGTTCAGGCCTTATTTTATCTAAATGGATTTTATTCTCCGGCAGAAGACAGGGCAATTTATTATTCCCACAGCCTGCAAAAACTTCCAGAAAATTATACAGAAGTAATCTCAAAAGCCTGCAGTCAAAACACAGATTCAGAAGAAGATTATTTCAGACGGGAGAAAATCTTCATGGAAAATATAGTCAGTTTTGTTGAAAAATATAATTCCTGCAAATAAAGGAAACTGGTTTGGAAAACATTTTATTAAACATATGGATAGAGATAAAAAAATGGAATAAAATGACGAAAAGTATATGCTAATAAAGGAGAAATAAAAAATGAAAAAAATTAATCTTGTACTTTTTTTTTAATGCTAACAACCTCAATAAAAGTCTTTGCATTTGATAAACAGGAGCAGGTAATAAATGAGATTAAAAGAAGAAATTATGAGGATGTAAAAATACTTCTTTAAAAATGGTACTTAATTATGGCAGAATTAAATTCCGACAAAGCAAAAACCATTGCAGAAAAAGGTCTGGAAAGAATCAAGGCAAACTTACAGGAAGAATAAAACTAAAAAGTAATTGAACTGTTTTAAGGGGTGTCCGAAGAAAAATCAGACACCCCTAAAAAAAATTAGTCAAGAAGAGATCTGTTCAGAATGTTCTGTACATTCAGTGAGTTAGAACTGTCTCCACCTGCGTCAGGTGTACTAGTAGATGCTTTTTTGTCAAAGTTCACGTAGACCTTGTAGCCGTTCTGATCACTATCCCTTGACTTCTTGAAATAGTGCACATGGGCGAAATTGTTCTTCTGGTAGAGGGCACCTCCATAGGCAAAGATTTTGAACATTTCTACTGCCTTTGCACATTCTTCATCAGAGGTAAAGTCGGCTTCTCCGTAACTTGTCACAACAGCGTCACCACTTGAGCCATCTGTAACTCTTATTGTTTTGATGGAAACTTCCCAGACCCCCTTGACCCAGGACTCGGAAACTTCTGCTTCAGTAACACCCTCATATCCATAGTTGTCGCAGGCTGCAAAAGAAAGGGCTGAAAGGATACAAAGTACTCCCGCAAAAATCAATGCGAAATTTTTCTTCATAATTACACTCCTTCTTTGTTTGATTTTAACAAAGCCAATTATATTATAACACGCATTTTTCAAGAAAACCAGAAAAATGCATTTCTTGTCAGACGGACGTTTTTACAGTATAATACTTGAGATTTATTTTATTTTTTTTAGAGGCATTTTATGGTAATCCTTACACTGAACTGCGGTTCGTCATCTGCAAAATACCAGGTGTACGACTGGGACAACAAAGAGGTAATGGCAAACGGTGTTGTTGAGCGCATCGGAATTGACGGAAGCTGCATCACCCACAAGGCAAAGGGAAAGAAAACAGAGATTGAAAGCCCCTGCCCTACTCACAAAGAAGCAATCGAACTTATCATTAAAGAAATCACTGACCCCGAAGTTGGTGTTATCAAGAGCATGGACGAAATCGGAGCCGTCGGACACCGCGTTCTTCATGGTGGCGAAAAATTTACAAAGAGTGTGCTCATTACACCGGAAGTGCTTGATGGTTTCCGCGAAGTAATTGACTTAGGTCCCCTTCACATGCCAGCAAACATCATGGGTATTGAGGCAGCCCAGAAGGTTATGCCAAACGTTCCACACTCTGCAATCATGGATACAGCCTGGCACCAGACCATGCCGGAGGAAACTTTCCAGTATGCAATTCCACGCGAATGGTATGAAAAATATGCTGCCCGCCGCTATGGTTTCCACGGAACTTCTTTCCTTTACACAGCAAAACGTGCAGCAGTGCTTCTTCACAAAAAGCCTGAAGAGACAAACCTCATCATCTGTCACATCGGAAACGGTTCTTCCATGTGTGCGGTAAAAAACGGTGTCTGCTATGACACAACAATGGGTATCACTCCTCTTGAAGGACTTGTAATGGGAACACGCAGTGGTGACCTTGACCCTGCCCTGCCCTTCTACATCATGCGCAAAACCGGAATGTCTGCAGACGAAATGGACAAAGCCCTTAACAAAAAATGCGGATGCCTTGGCATTACAGGAAAATACTCTGACCGCCGCGACATTGAAATTGATGCCGCCAAGGGAGATAAACTCTGCCAGCTTTCAATTGAAATGGAAGCCCTGAGAATTAAAAAATACATCGGTGCTTTTATGGCAGAACTTGGACACGTAGATGCAATCGTATGGACTGCAGGTGTTGGAGAAAGAGGACCAATCACAAGATTCAAGGCCTGTTCTGGTCTTGAAAACTACGGCATTAAGATTGATGCACAGAAGAATGAATGGAGCTTCACCGGCAACGCAGAAACCTGCATCAGTGCAGACGACAGTGCAACAAAGATTTTTGTTATTCCAACAGATGAAGAGCTGGTAATGACAGAAGATGCTTATGCACTCATGAAGGGAACCTACGACGTACACACAAAGTTCACCTACAGTTTCCAGAAACCGGAATACGTAAACAAAGCCCGCGAAGAAGGACTTAAGGCTGACCTGGTTAAACGCCCCAACCTTGCAAAAGTTGTAGTTCGCCCGTAAGCATTTTGTAGATTACAAAAGAAGGCTGACTGTGTGGAAAAGTGTAAGATGCACTTCACAAACACAGCAGCCTTTTTTTTTCAGAATTATTATTTTCTTGAATAAAGAATAAGTTCCGGGTGATATTCAAAATGCATGTTGTCAAAAATCACCCATTTACCGCCCCAGATAAAACCTTCGTCTTCAAAAATTTTAATTACTTTTTCAGGAGGCATCCATCTTTGGGAAAGAGGAGTGAGCATCCAGTTCTTAGGATTTTTATCTCTTGCCCAGCTCCAGAAAATCTGTTTACCGTTAAGTTTTTTTGGGAGAATGTCAATGGCAACTCCCATACTGTGAAAGGACTTTCTTTTAGTACCGACAATCTGCCGCCAGGAATAGGCATCTGCACTTTTTATTTCTTCTACAAAAGAAGCTGTTTCCTTATCTGTCTTTGAAAGGGTAATTATCTTTTCTTCCACACGGGCCAGTGGCTCTGAAATTCTTTTATGCACGGTGGTCTTGCAGCCAAGAAAATCAACCCTCACAAGATTCTGTTCAAGACTAGCTCTTGTTTCTGCACCATAAAGGGCTTCGAAAAAAAACATGGGGGTACCGGAACCATTTTTTCTGTTGTCATTAGAAGCAAACTCTCTGATGCGTTCCCTTTCTTCTTCAGAAAGACTTTCAGGATCCCGTAAATCCTCATAGCGATAGAACAGGGGCCAGTATTTTTCTATATTTTCCCTTTCACTTTCGGGAAGCATTCTTCCCCCTGCCCAGAAAAAGGAAACTTTGTCTGACGGAAATAAAACCGTAACAATCCAGTCCCTGCTCCGCCCGTCCCTTAAAACTTCAAAAGATAAATCAGGGTATGCTTTTTGTAAAATTGCAGTACCGGTAAAAACAGGAATCTTTGGAAGTGAATAAGAGGAAGTTTCTTCTGAAAAAACTGGAGAAGTCTGAGACAAAAATAAAAAAAGAAAAACACTGAGAAACTTCATGAGCCCCCTTGTGGGAAACCTTTTCAGAAGCGGTAAGCCCACAAAAGGACAGAGAAGTTTTTCTGCAAAGGTCAGTTTACTTTTTCTCAAGTTTCATTCCGCTGATAGTAACGAAAGCAACTTTTGTTCCAAGTTCATCACTTACGTTCACTTCATAAAGGCAGGTTGTGCGCCCGTCTTTAATGAGGCTTGCACTTGCAAGAAGTTTCTTTCCCTTTGCCATGCCAAGGAAATTTATCTGGCTTGTAACAGAAACCGTCTGTACTGCATTGAAGTTTGCGGCTACGGCAAAAGTGTAATCGGCAAGAGTAAAAATTGCTCCTCCCATTACACCCCCGTAAGCATTTTTGTGGGAAGAAGAAATTTCCAGTGAACAGACTGCACTTCTTTCTCCAACAGAATCGATTACAATACCTGTCGTTTTCGTTGCATAAGTGTCGTGTCCGAAAAACTCCCGGGCTTTTTCTAAATCAGTCATCATTTACTCCCTGCAAAAGAATTAGCTTTTGAGAAGTTCCCCTTCACTTGCCATGCGGATTCCGTTCTCTTCAAAAACTTTTTCTGTGGCAGGAATATCGGTTGAACGGATAATCATGTAGGCAGAGTTTACGTTGCGTCCTGTAAAACCATACATGTATTCTACGTTGCGTCCGTTATCTGCAAGAATTTTTAAGATGCGGTTGAGGCTTCCTGCTTCGTCTGGAATTTCCACTGCAATAACCGGAGTGATTTTTGCAATGTAATGAGAACGTTCAAGAGCAGCCTGTACCTGTTCAGGATTTTCCACAATGATGCGGGCAATTCCAAAATCAGAAGTATCTGCAATGCTCAGGGTTTTCATATTGATGTGGTGCACTGCAAGAACATTTGTGAGTTCAGAGAGTGCGTTCTTTCTGTTTTCAATAAAAATAGAAATCTGTTTAATAGTCATTTTTTTCTCCTAGTCATGAAGTTTGCGTGTGTCAATTACCCGCTTGGCTTTTCCTTCGGAACGTTCAATGCTTCTTGGTGCCACGAGGGTAACCTTTGCCTTAATCTGAAGGACAGAAAGCAGTGCGCCTTCGAGTGCCTTTTCCTGTTTGTTCACTTCAGAAATCATATCGCTGAACTTCTCGGGTGTCATCTCAACTTTGATTTCAAAAGTATCATTGTTGTTTACGCGGCCAACAATAATCTGGTAGTTTGGCGGATATCCGTTCTGAAGAAGAACTCCCTCAATCTGACTGGGGAATACATTCACGCCACGGATGATGAGCATGTCATCTGTGCGTCCCATTGGTTTACTCATGCGGACAAAAGTTCTTCCGCAGGCACAGGGGGTGCGGTTTAAAACACCAATGTCTTTTGTGCGGAAACGCATGAGGGGGAA
>JAEEKM010000093.1 GCA_016282455.1 Treponema sp.
CTTAGTCCTCAAAAACAGTCATCAGCTTAGAGCCTTTTGCTTCACCGCGAAGAGGCTTCTGTGTGTGTCCGACATAACCATTCTGGTAGGCAACCATGTCGGGGATACCGGCCTTGTGGTACTTCTTTGCATTCTTGTTGAACATTTTAAGAATTGCATCTGCATCTTTTTTGCTCACTGCAAGAACAAATCCGATTCCCATGTTAAAGGTGCTGAACATGTTGTTTTCATCTGCACCACGGCGAACCAGTTCTGCAAAGACAGGTGGAATTTCCCAGCTTCCCTTTTTAATTACAGAGCAGAGCTGAGCCTTACCTTCTTTTGCAATAGGATACATACGGGGAAGATTTTCATAGAATCCGCCGCCTGTAACATGAACCATGCCATGAACGCTTGAGCGGAACTTTTTAAGAACTTCCATTACAGGCTTAACATAAATGCGGGTTGGTGTAAGAAGAACTTCACCGATTGTCTTTTTGGTTTTCTTTCCATTTTCAACAAAGGGGTCATTAAAATTCTTTACAAGTTTCCTGATGAGAGAAAAACCGTTTGAGTGAGCACCTGTTGAAGAAAGACCGATAAGAACATCACCTTCTTTAATTTTGCTTCCGTCGATGATTTCTGATTTATCTGCAACACCAACGCCAAAGCCTGCAAGGTCGTATTTTCCTTCATCATAGAAGTCCGGCATTTCTGCCGTCTCACCGCCAAGAAGGGCACAGCCGGTTTCTACACAGCCGTCAGTTACACCCTTAACAAGTTCTGCTGCAATCTTTGAATCAAGCTTACCGCAGGCAATGTAGTCAAGGAAGAAATTTGTCTGAACGCCGGAGCAAAGAATATCATTTACACTCATGGCAACACAATCAATGCCGACAGTGTCATACTTCTTAAGTTTGAAAGCGATGTCAAGTTTTGTTCCAACACCGTCTGTTCCGCTTACCATAACAGGATTCTTAAGTCCCTTTGGAACAGTAAACATTCCGTTGAATGCGCCCAGTTCTGTAAGCTGACCTGGAATGCGGGCACGTTCACTCTGCTTCTTGTACTTATCTACTGCCTTGTAGCCTTCGTTCACATCTACACCAGATGACTTGTAATCAACCTTCTTTGCCATAATACTGCTCCTTTATTTTACGATTTTATCGCCTTTAATTTTTTCGATTGCTTCTTCCACAGTGATATTCTGAAACTGTTCACGAGTGGAGAGATTTTTAAGGGTAAGATTTTCTTCCTTTGCTTCGTCTGCTGAAACAAGAATTCCCCAGGGAACATTTTTCTTTTCCGTAAGGGCATACTGTTTTGCCATCTTTGCGGCATCCGGGAAAACTTCTGCTGCAATTCCAGCCTTGCGGAGGGAACCTGCAATTTTCTGGTAATAACTGATATAGTCTTCACCGGAATTGTAGATTTCCACATCAAGGTAAGAACCTTTGTTCTGGGTAAGTCCAAGTTCTTTAAGCCCCGCAATAAGTCTATCAAGACCAATGCTTGAACCAACGCCTGGAACTTTATCCTTCATGTAAAGGCCTGCAAGATTGTCGTAGCGTCCGCCAGAACACACGGAACCGATTGAAGGAAGGTCATCCAGGAAGGTTTCGTAAACGATGCCTGTGTAGTAGTCAAGTCCACGGGTAATGCTTGGATCAAGAACATAATTTTTCTCGATTCCTGAAGCACACATCATGGAATAAATCTTTTTCATGCGAAGGGAATCTTCTGCTTCCCCACCTGCAAGAGATTCTATGTGAGAAAGAGTGGAAAGGAAATCTTTGTCCGGCTGAATGTAGGCAAGAATGCTGTCTGCGGAATTTTCACTTCCGGTAATTTCGCAAAGTTCTTTTTTTACTTCCTCTGCGCCGACTTTTGCAAGTTTGTCCACGACACGAAGAATGTCTTCACTTTTTTCTGCACAGTTTATTTTGGAAAGGAAGCGGTTAAAAATGCCCCTGTGGTTCACGTGAATGGTAACTTTTTCCACACCGATTTCTGTAAGGGCGGCTTTCATCAGCGAGAGAATTTCAAAATCTGCACTGGCACTGTCTGAACCCACGGTGTCAAAATCGCACTGAACGAATTCGCGGTAACGTCCTGCCTGTGGTTTTTCTCCACGCCACACCTTTGCAATATGATAGCGTTTAAATGGAAAGTAAAGTTCTTCCTTATGTTCTGCGGTAAAGCGGGCAAAAGGAACTGTAAGGTCAAAACGCATAGCAACATCACGATGACCGTTGTCCTCAAAACGGAAAACCTGTTTTTCAGTCTCGCCGTTACTCTTGCGAAGAAGAATCTCCGTGTACTCAAGAACGGGTGTGTCGATGGGAACAAAACCGTAGCTCCTGAAAGTGCGCGTGAGTTTTTCAATCAAATCAGAACGAAGAATCTCGTCTGAGGGCATAAAATCCCTAAAGCCTTTCAAAACCTTAGGCTGAATCAAATCGCTCATAGTAGGCTTAATATAATGGAAAAAACTTCTTTTTGCAATGCGGGGGAAAGGAGAGTTAAAAGAAGGTGCCCCTCATTGCATAAATCTCCGCATAGTGCTATTTTTTTCCTATGAAAGTTGCAATTTTTTTTGGTTCTAAGTCTGATATGGACACTATGAAAAAGGCGGCCGATGTTCTTAAAGAATTCGGCGTGGAATACAAGGCATTTATTCTTTCTGCTCACAGGGCAAGTGCCCTTCTTTTTAAGACAATTGAGCAGGTAGAAAACGAAGGCTTTGAGGTGATTATTGCGGGCGCAGGTTTGAGTGCAGCCCTTCCCGGCGTGATTGCCAGTCACACAGTACTTCCTGTTGTGGGCGTTCCCCTTGAATGCGTGACACCAGGTAAGTCAAATGGTCTTGGCGGTATGGATGCCCTTCTTTCCGTAGTGCAGATGCCTCCCCAGATTCCGGTTGCCTGTGTGGGAATCAACTCTGCAAAAAATGCCGCTTACCTTGCACTTCAGATTCTTTCTATTAAATATCCTGAAATCAAGGAAAAACTGCTGGCCTTCAGAAAAAAACTGGCCGATGACGCTGCCGCAAACGGCGGTATGGGAGTAGACCTGTAGGCTATTGACTTTATGCGAAAAAAAAAGCATAATATTCATACTTATATATTCAAGGAGTTCTATCGTGCCCTGTGGAAAGAAAAGAAAGCGCGCAAAGATAGCGACACATAAGCGTAAGAAGAAGCTTAGACGGAATCGGCATAAGAGCAAGTAGGCCTTATAACGGCCATTCCTACGTCGCAGGCCTTCTTTGCCAAGCGAGACCGCAGGCAGTTTTCGAACTCACTGCGGTCTTTTTTTTAGTCCGGACAGTCGGAGCAATGTATGCTGCTTTCAGAAATTCATTCACCTCAAGATCTCAAAAAACTTCCTGAAGACAAACTACCTCTTCTTGCAGGAGAAATTCGGCGTACAATTATTGAAACCGTAAGTAAAAACGGCGGTCATTTAGCAAGCAACCTGGGAGTTGTGGAACTTACAATCGCCCTTCACAGAGTGTTCAATAGTCCGGAAGATGCAATTGTCTGGGATGTAAGCCATCAGTGCTATGCCCACAAACTGCTCACAGGACGCTACGATTCTTTTTCCACAATCAGAACAAAAGACGGCATTTCTGGTTTTACAAAAATTCACGAAAGTCCCCACGATTATTTTGACGCAGGTCACGCCTCTTCTTCCATTTCATCCGCCCTGGGACTTCTTACCGCCTGGGATATAGCAGGAAGAAAAGACAAAGTAATTGCCGTTATCGGAGACGGAGCATTAACGGGCGGCATGGCCTTTGAAGCCTTAAGTCACGCGGGTCATCTTGCCAAAAAGCTCATTGTAATTGTAAACGACAACCAGATGTCCATCAGCCGCAACACAGGTTCCATTTCCCGCTACCTTTCCAGACTGACCATGTCCACCAGCTACCAGAGATTCCGCTATCTCTTTGACAAACTGGTAGATTCCATTCCTTATATAAACCGCCACATTGGAAAAGTCATTTACAGAATTAAACGTTCCCTTAAAGGACTTTTTCTTACCAACAATTTATTTGTAGACTTTGGATTTGAATACGTAGGTCCCCTTAACGGCCATAACATAGAACAGCTGGAACAGACCCTTCTTCGGGTAAAGAAAATCCCCCGCCCTGTGGTAGTTCACGTTGTCACAAAAAAAGGAAAAGGCTATTCTCCCGCAGAAAACAATCCGTCTGCTTTTCACGGAGTGGGTCCCTTTAACATCAGTGACGGCATTGTAGAAAAATTCGACTCCATGAGTTTTACAGAAGCCTTTAGTCATGCAATGATGGAACTGGGAAAAACAAATCCTAAAGTTGCGGCAATAACTGCAGCCATGTCAAAGGGAACAGGACTTGATGCCTTTGGCCGTCATTACAAAAACAGATTCTTTGACGTAGGAATTGCAGAAGAACACGCAGTAACTTTTGCAGGAGGACTTGCCGCAGGCGGTTTAGTGCCCGTTGTGGCAATTTACTCAACTTTCATTCAGCGTTCCATTGACCAGATTATTGAAGATATTGCACTTCAGGAGCGCCACGTGGTGCTTGCACTCGACAGGGCAGGAGCAGTACCTTCTGACGGAGAAACCCATCAGGGGATTTTTGACATTGCCCTTTTACGTTCCATTCCAAATCTTACCCTTCTTTCCGTTTCCAGTGCAAAGGATTTAAGTCTCTGCCTTAACTGGGCAGTAGAAAATGCAAAGGGGGCAGTTGTTCTGCGCTGGGCAAAAAATTCCTGTCCTTCAGAAGTAGAAGCTTTTTCAAAACCACTTCAAAACGGAAGGGGACTTTTAATCCGCGCAAACGAATATGCACCTGCACTTGAAGCCTCACTGGGAGCAGAACCTCCGGAAGCAAAAGTTCTCCTTGTCTGCACAGGAAGCATGTTTGGAGAAAACCTAACGGCCGCCCGTTCACTTTTGTTAAAAGGAATAAACACAGACATTTACGCCCTAAGGTTCATTAAACCCTTTGACGAAAGTTATTTTACAAGCATTGCTTCCCGCTACAGGGCAGTTGTAATTTCAGAAGACGGAATGAAGTCCGGCGGCATTGCAGAATACATACAGTTACTGCTCTATTCTTCTTCCTACACAAAAAACGTAAAGACAAAAGTTCTCACCTTCCCCGATGATTTTGTTCACAACGGAAACAGGGAACAGATTTTGAAAAGCGTAGGACTCGACAGCGACAGCATTTTAAAAGCAAGCCTCAGTCTGCTTGAAGAAGGAGAAGGAAACTGATGCGTCTTACTCTTTCTGGAAAAACAATCGAAACAGAAAACAAAGCCTTTGTAATGGGAATCGTAAACTGCACCCCCGACAGTTTTTTTTCAAAAAGCCGGGGCGGCATTGAGATTGCAAAAAAAATGATTTCTGAAGGAGCAGACCTTCTGGACATTGGCGGAGAAAGTACAAGACCTGGTTCAGAATATGTAAGTGAAGAAGAAGAACTTTCACGAATCCTTCCTGTCATAAAAGAAATAAGAAAAATAAGCAGCATACCAATCAGCGTAGACACAAGAAAAAAAGCCGTAATGGAAGAAGCATGGAAAAACGGAGCAGGTGTTCTTAACGACATTTCCGCACTGGAAGATGATCCTTCTCTTGCTGACTTCTGTGCAGAAAAAAAACTGAGTGTAATTCTCATGCACAAAAGAGGCACTCCCCTTACCATGCAGAATAATACCGGCTACAAAAATGCTTTTGACGAAGTAAACGCCTACCTCAGGGCAAGGGCAGACTTTGCCATAAAAAAGGGCATTCTCAGAGAAAATATTCTTTTAGACCCGGGCATTGGTTTTGGAAAAGGAGATGAAGCAAACAGAATGCTCATTGCAAGATGCGGTTCACTTTGTGAGGGAGATTTTCCGGTTGTCATGGCACTCTCCAGAAAAACCTGTATC
>JAEEKM010000094.1 GCA_016282455.1 Treponema sp.
AAGTGTGATGTCTTTTTTTACAGGAATTTCAATGTCACTTTTATTTCTGTAGCAGAAAAATCCCAGGCAGACGGTAGCAATAAAAACTGTTACAGAAAATATTTTTTTACCAACGCTTTCCATATTCTTCCTCTCTTATGTATTCTTTGTATTGTAATTCTGTAGAGAAAAGAGTTCTCCATCCGTCGTCACTTATTTTTATGGGATACAGCAGGGCAGAAAGATTTAAGTCGCCCTTGTGCATTTTGCGGCACTTCCAGAAAGAATCAGTTTCTCCAAGGTAGTCCACTTCAAGAATATTTTTTATTCCCCAGAGATAGTATGGCAGGGCAGGAAGTGTAATATAATCTTTTACCGATTCAATTTTTTCCTGAATGCCGGAGATGATTCTTTTTGTTGAAGTTTTTTCTACATAAGGAGTGCGCTCACTGTAATAGGCATCGAGTTCTTCTTTTTCTTCACCAGACATGAGAAGACATTTTACTTCAGGATACTGCTTCTTAAAAAAGTTAAAAAGATTTTTGTAAAGCCTGATGATGGGTTTTGAAACTTCTGTAAATCTTTCCATGGCTCTTTTTTGAATTTCCGGAGAAAGAGTTTCTACCATTGCGGCTAAATATTTTTCATAGGAAAAATCCGGAATGGGAATTGTTAAAGCTGAACCTGTAGCGCGTGCAAGTTCAAACAGGTAGAGGATGCTGTCGTATTCATCTGTGGTAATGAGGATTTTGTGGCTTACAAAGGAAACATCAACGACATCTTCTGTATGCGTTTTTGTAAATTCTGCTTCCTGAGAAATTTTATCTTTTACTGCCCGTCTTCTTGTGGTAAAGTCATACACTTTCTGACTTCCGTCTTTCATGGAAAAAATCATATCCACTTCGTATTCACCAAAGAAACAGGGACCGCCGAAGATTGCAGTTTCTTCTCCTTTTTCTACTGCATGTAAAAAATCAGTAAGTCCTGCAGTAAAATAAGGCATTTGATTTTTGTAAGGCCAGCGGACCTTTTTAAAAGGCGGAAACTTTTTTTCCACCGTAGGTGCATCATTTACTTCTACAACATTTTTGTAAACGACTGCTTTTTTTCTCTGACTGTAAAGTTCTTCTGCCTTTGCAAGAAGTTCTTTTTTTCTTGTTCTCAAGAGACGGATCTGTTCCTGTTTTTCAAAATCATTTTTTGAATCCGTACAATTTTTAATTGTTTCGTTAATTTTATTAAGTTCTTCTAAATCTTCCTTTGGCAAGAGAGATTCAGGACTCACATTTTCGCAGGAACCTTCTGTTTCTAGCGTAAAAAACTTTACTGCACTAAAAGGCCAGCGCAGGAAATCGTTTGTGGAATCTGCATAAACTGTATCTGCAAGTTTTATTTCAAATGAAGCCAAAACATTCTGAGCTGAATAAACATCTTTGTCTTTCAGATAAAGGTATTCCTGTTCTTCCATAACGATTTCCTGTTTGATGAATTACAATGCTGCAAGGCAGGACAGACGCTGGTTCAAGGAAAGTTTTGTATGCTCCAGTGTATTCAAATCAACCTTACCATTAACATCGGTTTTTCTATTGGCACCAGAATAGTAAAGGGTATTATCATTTACACTCCATGTATCAAGATGAAGTTCATCCATATACTCACAATTTTCCAAAACATTCTGCCATTCCATTGTTCTGGTATTTATTCGTATTAAATTTGAAAGCATTGTAGCACGCAGGAATACTGTATAATCATTATCATATAATGCCTCATTTCCTTGATAATCCGGCCAGGCGTCACTGCTAGTAAAATCTCTTGTACAAATATAGAGATAATCCCCCCTCTGTTCTGTGGATTTATAGCTTCCAACAATTGACCAGGTTTGTATTCCTGTAATTGTTCTGATATCAGTACCTCCAATTTTTTTAAAATCTATTCCTTCTTCAGTTTTCGAAAAACCAAAGACTCCATTATTTGAGGAAATTATATAACTGAATACTTCATCTGATACTTTTTCTCTTTCAGACTCAGGACCATTATATTTATAAATGACTGACTGCTCTCCCCATTCATCACATTCAACTGTATAGAGAACATCTTTTTCTTTATCTAATGACCAGGTCAGTTCGAAAGTAGATGCTACAACTTTTTTTTCAGAAAGATTATTAGTTGGGAAAGCCCATACAAAGGCTCCATTTTTGCTTGTATAATTACCTCCTGCATAAAGGTAAGTACCACTTTTATTTACCGCAATACGAGTGAGGACAAAAGGTTCTTCAGTATGCTTTGTTTCAAAAGCTGCCAGCTTGGTCCTTTGTTTTGTTTTTGGATTAAACATATAGAGATATTCACAGCCCCAGCCGTGGTCATCTGCCAGAATATAAGCATTTCCGTATTGATCAAAATCTAAGTGTCCTTCTTCCTGAAAACGCAGTCCGTCATTTTTACCTCTCTGAGTATCTTCAATAAGCAGGTCCGTTTGTGATCCGTCAGTATTAACGCATACCAGCTGGGTTAAAACAATATTTCCTGTGAGTGCATTTTCAGTTTCATCGGAAAACCAAAAGTAAAGGTCATTTGTACAAGGGGATTTCATGATTGACTTTACTGGAGCAAGTTCCACATTACCTTCAATACTGGTTGCATTTTCCAAAGTTCCGGATTCCAACAATTTTACAACAGAAACCGCATCATCGGAAACAGAACGGGAATCAGGATTTACAGACCGGTTATTTTCTGAAAAACCTCCCGTAGCACCTACTGCAATTGCACCAGTCAAATTAAACTTAACTGATCCGCCAAAAAGTCCGCAGGAAAAAAACACAAATGCAAATGCAATGAGAGCAGATGCCGACAAAAACTTTTTCATCAATACCTCCGAATATTTATTCTATTATAACACAAAAAAGGCTTTTTGTTTTGAAAAAACCTTGTACTTCTGAAAAACTGTGCTATACTATTCCTATAAGGAGAACAAAATATTTTTCTAATCCAGGAGGATAAAATGGCAAAACAGGAATTATATGAAAGAAGCCCCATCCGCGCTTACGATGCAGTGGCAAATGGCGGCCTTAAAGCAGGTGAACTTGGACTTGTTACTTCAAAGAAGGGTCTGGGAAAAACACCCGTACTCATTCAGTTTGGAATGGATGCTCTTTTGAGCGGCAAACCTCTTGTGCATGTTTCTTTTGATCAGCACTCATCTAACGTTATCTCCGGCTACGACGGAATCTTTACTGAGATTTCAAAAAAGAAGCCCCTTGCAAATGCAGCAGACGTTAAGGAGATGATTGTAAAGAACCGCACAATCCTTAACTTTAACCAGGATACTTTTAATCTGGAAAAAGTTGTGAACACTTTGAATGCACTTAAGGCAGGCGGAATCAGTGTTACCTGTGTTGTTATGGATAACGTTGATTTTACTAAGGCAAAGGAAAGTGACATTCAGGCTGTGGCAAGCTGGGCAAAAGCTACAAAGGCAAAAGTATGGCTCAGTGCAACTGCAGACAAGGACACACTGGCAGAACAGGCCCCCAAGGCAATTCTTCCTTACTTTAGTCATGTTGTTCACCTTGCATCAAAGGGAACTTCTACAATGATTCAGGTGCTTAAGGCTGGTAAATCAACAGACATTGATTCTAACCTCAAGCTGGATTCAAAGACACTTCTTATTACTGCAAAATAATGAAAGGGATTTTAGTCTGAATTAAAAGCAGACTGATAAACCCTTTAGTTCACACCACTGCCTGGAAGGGAGACAGATTGTTTCGTTTTCAGGCAGTATTTTTTTCACGGAGATATAAATGACAAAAAGACAGGAAGACCTTTCTGACGTAAAGAAAAAACTTTCAGAATTCGGTCAGGAACATTTGCTAAAGTATTTTGACGAGCTGAATGAAAGCGAGAAGGATTCCCTTCTTGAACAGATACAGACAACTGACATGACCTGCATTTCTCAGGTGCAGAATAAAAATCATCTTGCAGAAAAAGGAAAGATTACTCCCCTTACTGCAATGGAACTTCCAGAAATTGAAGACAACAGAGAGTCCTTTAAGAAGACAGGACTTGAAGCAATCCGCAGTGGAAAGGTTGCCGCAGTTCTTCTTGCAGGCGGCATGGGTACCCGTCTGGGAAGTGATAATCCCAAGGGCATGTATGATATTGGTCTTACTCATCCCCTTTACATTTTTGAATGCCTTATTAAAAATCTCACTGACCTTACAAAAGAAGCAGGCTACCCCATTCATCTTTTTGTGATGACCAGCGATAAAAACCATGACAAGACAGTCTCCTTTATGACGGAGAAAAACTTTTTTGGTTACGATAAAAACTTCATTCATTTTTTCAAGCAGGAAATGGCTCCAGCCACAGACTACGAAGGAAAAATTTATCTTGAAGCAAAAGACAGACTTGCTACTTCTCCTAACGGAAACGGCGGCTGGTTTATTTCCATGCAAAAAGCAGGTCTTCTTGATTTAGTTCACAAAGAGGGCATTGAGTGGCTTAACACTTTTGCAGTTGATAATGTTCTTCAGCGAATTGCAGATCCGGTTTTTGTCGGTGCTACAATTCAGAAAAAATGTGCAGTTGGTTCAAAGGTTGTGCGCAAGGCAAGCCCTGATGAAAAAGTCGGCGTTATGTGCCTTGAAGACGGTAAGCCTTCCATTGTTGAATACTATGAACTTACAGAAGAGCTGATGAATGCTAAGGATGCAAAGGGAGATCCAGCCTACAACTTTGGTGTGATTTTAAACTACCTCTTTAACGTTAAGGCACTGGAGTCTCTTTCAGAAAAACTTTCACTCCACATTGTGGAAAAGAAAATTCCTTTCATTGATGAAAATGGAAATCCCATTAAGCCTGAAAAACCAAACGGATACAAATTTGAAACACTGGTACTGGATATGATTCACAAGATGGATTCCTGTCTGCCCTTTGAAGTGGTGCGTGAAAAAGAATTTGCTCCGATTAAAAATGCCACTGGAGTTGATTCAGTGGAAAGTGCACGGGAGCTTCTTAAAAAGAATGGCGTTACTTTGTAAAAGATGAGCTGACTTTAGTCCACGTATTCACTTACCACAGAGCGAACGGCTTCAAGGTAGCCCTCTCCAAAAAGATTCAGGTGGTTTAAGAGATGGTAAAGATTGTAAAG
>JAEEKM010000095.1 GCA_016282455.1 Treponema sp.
AAGATATCAGATTGCAAAAGATTATCTTCATAAAAATCCTTCATCAAAATTCATTCTTACCGATGACCGCTGTCAGAAAAAATTCGGAGCGCAGATTTACAAAGCAGCCCAGGGCTACAAAGAATACCGCAGCATAGTAAAATATTTTGCAGTAGAATCGCTCATGGACTGGGCACTTAAAAAGAATAAAGAAAGTCTTTCCCGCGAAGACCTGGAAGAAATAAACAGCATTCCCCTTTACCAGTGCTGGATGAATGCAGGCGGACAGGTAATTCCTTCAGAAAAAATAGAAGAACTCTTCGCACTCATAAAAGAAAACAAAATAAACACCTGGGAAGAAGTTCACAAATTTTATGATGAATGCCAGAAACATTACACAGACTACAAGGCCCGTTATGCAATCCATCTTCTGGAACAGTTGTATTCAAGACCACTCAACACTTTCACTCCCGAAGTTTTTGCAGACATTACGCAGGATGTAGCTTATGTTTCCATGAACATGCTGGAATCTTCCATATCTTCCCGGGACAAGGACTACAAGGATTTCTTCCGTTCCATCACCTACCGCTCGTCAGAAGAAATGGAGGCGGTACTTGGTTCGCTTACAGATTCCAGTTTCTTAAAAACCCTGCGCGAAGAAACCGAAGTGTTTGATTCTGCCCTGGAAAAACTTTTTCTTCAATTAAGATAAGGTGTAAAGGGAATGAAAAAAAAACTTTTGATTTTTTTTGCTTTCTGTTTTCTTACCGCCGCAGTTTTTGCAAAAGAAAGCCAGAGGATTGAAAACAAGGCAAGGCTTCTTCACAGCCACACTTTAGAAAACGGACTATCTGTTTTTGTAATAGAAGATGAAAGCAGTGCACTTCTTCACCTTGAGTTTGTGGTAAGGGCCGGCTACTCTGCACAGGAAGCTTCTACTACAGGTTTCATTCCCCTTTTTGCAAAACTCTTTTCTTCTACCGCAAAACATCTTGAACAAAATGCCTTTGAAATAATTCCCCTGCAGTCAGAATGTCTTGCAGACAGTGCAGTTTTTAAAGCAGACCTTCCGTCGGAATTTCTTGAAGATTTTTTACAGACCCTTTCCCTTTGTGCCCTTAGTCCTGTCTTTTCTGATTCAGACATAAAGAGTGAATATGAGGCACTAAAAAAAGAAGTAGACTTTTACAGCGAGAGTACGGCGGGCTTTATTAACAGTGCAATAGACTCGCAGGTTTTTGCAGACGCCCCCTGGAAACAGGAATCAGGCATTTACCCCGCCCTCTTTGCAGGCAAAAGCGTTTCTGAACTGCGTTCTGTTCTCACCCACATAGGGCAGTCCTTTTATGTTCCCCAGAACACTGCAATTTTCATAACCGGTAACTGTCAGAACCAGAAAGTTCTTGGGGCAATAAAACATTTCTTTTCTGACTGGCAGAACCCCGCCCGCTTTCAGAACAGGGCTTATGTATGGAAGTCTCAGTCAGCACAGAGAAAGTTTGTTCTTACTTCCCCTTACTTTTCAAAGGACATGACTCAGCTTGTAATTCAGTTTACAGGACTTTCCATGAGCCAGTGCGACCTTCTGTCCTCTGCCTTTAATGCACCCCAAAGCGTTTACAAAACAAAACTCACAAAAGACAAAAAACTTGGCATTCGCGGGAATGAATATCTTGCGGCGGCCAGTGCACAAAAAAACGGAAGTTCCCGTTTCATTCTTCAAACACTTTTTGAAAAAGAACTTACAAGCGGAAAAACAAATCCTGTCCAGCAGACAGAACGTTTTCTTCTTACTGCAAAAGAAGCAGCCACTCTCTCTCGAAAAGATTTTATTAAGGCACAGGAAGCGGTCACTGCAAAATATAAAATGCAGACAGGAAGTTCTCTTTCCTGCATGGAAACAATGGCACAGGTCTGGGCACTTTCATCAGCCACAAGCGGAGAAAAATTTTACCAGTCCTTTCTTGACATTGCCCATGAAGTTCAGCTGCAGAAGGAAAATGAAATTGCAGAACTAATCAACAAGGAAGAGCCCTTTATTTTTCTTTTAATAAATGATTCCCTTTACAAAAGTGAGCGGGATAATTTTCAAAAAAACGGCTACGTGGAAATAAAGGCAGAAAATGCTTCCTGGTACAAAAATGAACTTCTTGCACAAAAAGCAAAAGCCGAAGCAAATGCAAAACCCGACAAAGACCAGCTCCTTCTTACCTCAATCATAAACAGCGGAGAAATACGCCCCGTCGAAAGTTTTTATTTTAAAAATGAAAAGCAGATTTCTTCATTTGTTCTTTCAAACGGCATTCCCCTTACGGTAAAAGAAAATCCCGAAAGTGGAGGAGCAGTTATTTCTGTATGCATACAGGGAGGGGAACTTTCTTCACCCAAAAAAGAAAGGCTTTTACGAACGGTTTTAATAAACGCTTTTGCAAGAAGCATTCAGGGAGAAATAAATCTTGCACGGCAGCAGGAACTTTTTTCAGGACAGACCAGGCTCAGTGCATGGACAGAAGAAACAGTCTCTTACATCACGCTTTCCTGCATGAAAGAAGATATAAAGGAAGCCCTTACTGCAATTACAAATGCTGTAATTTACGGAGAGATTACACCTGTTGCGGCCGACAGTCTTGTAAGTGAACAGGCCTACCAGTGGAACATGAAAAGTGCCAATCTCGGCTTTCAGTTAAGGAACAATGCCCTTGCCTATCTTTACAGAGGTACGGATTTTCTTCCCCTCTTTTCTGCAGATGCGGACACTCCCCTTTTGCAGAACACAAATTATCAGTCCATTGCCCTT
The DNA here is from genome assembly GCA_016282455.1 of Treponema sp. Lineage (GTDB taxonomy): Bacteria > Spirochaetota > Spirochaetia > Treponematales > Treponemataceae > Treponema_D. The sequence continues at coordinate 2,777 of JAEEKM010000095.1, forward strand.
TCCTACACAAGGCTTTTGGATGCCTCCCTTTATTCACTTGTCATTGCAGGAGACATAAGTCCAAAAGAAATTCCAGACATGACAGAAAAAACTTTTGGTCTCTTAAAAGAACAGGGCTTAAGAACAGAAACTTCTCTTCCCTCACCTGCCTTTAAAAACAAAACAAGAAACGTTCAGCTGCGTCATCTTTACAGCACGGACAAAACTCCTGACCTTGCCCCCAGCGGAGTTCCCATTCTTGTTCCGACAGAAGAATTCTTTGACCCGGCACAAATATTTTTCCCGGCCCCGGTTTCTTATGAAAAGCGTTCCCTCTTTAATGCCCTTCTCTTTGACCTTACCAGAAGAACACAAAGTCTTCTTACAAAAAAATACACCTGCTCTTCTAAAGCGGCAACAAGCATTATTCCCGTGGGAATGATTCAGGCTTCGGATTTAAAGTATGCATCTGCCTTTACAAATGCCTTTCAAAAAGCCTACAAAGAACTTTATGCATCTCTTTCTAAAAATGATGAACAGTGCCTTAAAAACCTGCGCTCTGCCTGGGAAAAAGAAACGCTTTTAAAAACCCAGACAAATGAAGGAACTGCATCCCTTATTCAGGAAGGACTTTTAGCAGGAAGGGCAACAGAATATCTTGACTCATACCTTGCAGTAGAAAATGCCACCTGTGATGATTTTATTGAAGTTTTGACAAAATACTTTGTTTACGACACTGCACTGAAAGTTTATTCTGTTGATTCAAAAAAGTGAGCTGATAATTTTATCCATGGAAAGATCATGACTTTCTGAAGGAAGATTTTCTGTAAGCTGACAGGAAAAGCAGACTCCATAAAATTTTATGTCAAAGAAAAACTTTTCTTTTTCTGACAGAAGTTTTGAAAAATAAATATCATAAAAACCCTTCCCGTGCCCTAAGCGTTTGCCATCTTTTGAAAAAGCCAGGCCCGGTACAAGAACAAGAACTTTTTTCTTTTCAAGAGACTGTGGTGAAAGAAGATTTTCTTTACAAGCCTCAGGTTCTTTTATTCCCCACTTACCGCTTTCAAGACCAGAGTCTAAATCTTTTTCAGAAACAAAATAAAAATCCATAAGGGAAGTTCCGGGAATCATTCTGGGAAGGGCAAGTTTTTTATTTAACGCAAAGATTTTTTTTGCAAGCGGTAACAGTTCCACTTCATTTTCCATGGCACTGTAAGAAAGAACCACATTGCAGGAAGAAAAATAATCATCAGAAAGAATTGAAGAAACGCAAAAATCACTCTG